>CAJQNM010000537.1 GCA_905479665.1 uncultured Saprospiraceae bacterium | reverse complement strand
CCACCAGCATTCTGACCTCAAACGGCTCTAGCGTAATGGGATTGAGGGGAAGGTAATCGAGTGTAGTATGGGCTGAAATCCCATTGTCACCCACCACACTGCCTCTCAAAAATATTTGCTGCGCTCTTGCGGTATTATTTTCGAGCGTTAAAACAGCCTGATTCTCAAATTGCAGATAGTCATTGAGATATGGGCTGTACGGAGGCGAGACCAGCACCATTGTTGAAACGGATTGGGCAGAGAGATAAATGCCGTAAAACAGGAGCCAAATCAATAAGAGAATCTGTTTCGTTTTCATTTGATACATTTTTAAAAGCTAAGAGCATAACTGAGAGTGGTGAAAAATTCCGAACGGCGCTGGGCATCGCTCGCACTGTGTAGCCAGCGAGTTTGCACCTGAATGGAGTGCTCATCGGTGATTGGGATCGTTCCCTGCATGCTCAGCAGACTCCCCTGACGCACCAGATTTCCATCCGACATGTCCCGGAAGACATTGCCTTGTAAGCCCAAGGAGGCCTGGGAGTTTTTAAAGAATTGTCGATAAGCAAGGCCAATCGTGAGACGGTGCAGGCTCTGATCCCGGGATTGAATTTGATTGTACAAAAACTGTGGGGTCAGCATGATCTTCTGAGGCCTGGTAAAGGTGTATGCGATCCTCCAGAGGGTATTCCTATTTTCATTGATGGTCTGCGGAAAAGGGGCTAGATCGGATAGTTGAGATAGATGGTATGTTATTTGAAACTGATGCCTCATCGTCGTGTTGCCAAAATGAAAAGCGGGGCTGATATGAATCGATCTTGATACCTGCTTTATTCTGAAACTATCGACCAAACTAATCTGCTGAAAGGCATCTCTTTGCAAACCATAGTTGGAATAGCTCGATGAGAGCTGAAATAAATCATTTGGTCTCCACTGCAGCGACAATATTGCGATGCCGCGCGTAGATTTTGCATTCGACAGTTCATAAATATTATTGCGCAGCCAACCCACCTTGCCGTTCATCACAATCGTATTCTTAGCCAGTCTGAGTAGGCCGGTGGCTGAATATTCTTCCAGGTCTGACTGAAAAAAATACGCGGCCAAGGTGCGATATCCAGGATCCACCCGACGATACTGCAGGCCTAGTCGCCCCCCCTTGCTGGCCCAATGTATGCCTGTCTTACCTGCCAGATGCAGTGACGTACTTTCTCTCGGTACGAATAATTTGGTCAACTTTGAGGCCAATCCATGATTGATCGAAATTGTATCTGACTGCGTGTTCTGGGTAAAAGCACTTAGGCCGACGTCTAAATCCCAGGTTATTTTATTAAATAAGGTAACCTTGGAGAGCACACCCAATACTAGATTTTCCTGAGGTTTTATATCCGAAGCCTCAGGAGCCACAATGGACTCAGGGCGATCATGAATCTTCACCAATATGAGATCAATAAAATTATTTTCAGAGCCATAGCCTACCTTGGCAGCAAAACCACGTTGCTCAAAAGTGGGGCGCGGGCGACGAATCAGGAAGGCGTCTTCGTCCGAGTTCGGAACCAGATCTTCGGCGATCGCTTTCTGAAACCTGCCATAGATAAATCCGAGTCGCAAAAGACCTGGCCGGAGCTCAAAGCCGGCACCCAGGACTTTCCGACCATTAAGGGTATGGTCGGAAAATCGAATATTATTATGACCCAGATAGAATTTAGCCCATTTAATCTGAGGTGCAAGCCCAAACTGATTAAACGGTTGATGGAACTGGCTCTGCTGATTGGAGAAAACAAAACGCAGAGGAATATCGTAGCCATATATACTGATGCGGGGAGTACCACTTATCACAAATGCAAAGGGGCTCTGTCGCAGGGCACTAGTATTCGTTTGATAAAATCGAGCCTGTAGTGTAAGTCCTGAGCTGAGAGTCACTGGTTTTATCTTGTTACTGGAAGATTGAGATTCTACCTTTTGGGTAAAACCCACCAGAAGGATGAGTATAAGACAGTAGTGTAGAATCGATGTTTGCATTTGATCAAAGTGTCGTTGTATAGAGATATACATCTCGGTGCAGCCGAACATTAACCGATGCTTTGAAATTTCTGTAAATTAGTTCGCATGGAGTGTTAATATTTTATGACCAATTTTGAATAAAGTGACAACGATTGAGACGATACCGACATCAGGTGTTGTCGATTGGATAAAGGAGTCTGGCAATGAGGCCGTGGGTTCACTATACCGGTTGTATCGAGATGAATTCATGGCTTTTGCAAACCGGTATTCGAGCTCGCAAGATGATAGGCTTGATGCCTTTCAGGATGGAGTTATCGCATTTTATGAATTTTGTATGGAAGGAAAGTTTGATCCGACGAGAAGTAGTCCAAAGACCATGATCTTTACCATGTCAAAATACGCTTTGATCAACAGCAAGAAAAAGCAGGAGCGTATGGTTGTCATGGATGATCTAAGTCTTTTGCCCGATGCCCGGCACGCGATCGAGAACATCGTTGAAGAAGAGCTTACTCCGGCTCAACTCAAATTAAAAGCAGGCATCAAGGAGCTCGGCAAAAAGTGCCAGGAAATTATCCGCTTATTTTACTTTCATCGGTATTCGATCGCAGCCATTGCCGAGGACCTCGGATACTCAAATGAGAATGTGGTACGAAGCCACAAATCCCGATGTCTGAAGAAATTAAAGACGATGATAAAATAAGCCCATGGATCAACCTGAGCAAGACATTTTAATTGAAAAGTTTATCGCTGGCACACTAACTCCTGCAGAGCAAGCCATCTTTGATGCCAAATACCAAGATGACGATTTTGTCCGTGAAGTGCAGTTTCAGCAAGACCTCCAGGTGGCCGCAATCTCCAACTCCCGTGATGAACTTCGGGCCATTATGGTGTCAGAGTCACCCGCTAGGACAGCCGCGGTAGGTCATCCCGTAAGACGAAATCTGTACCGCTGGGCTGCGGTAGCCGCCATCTTAATTATTGGTTTAGCGATCTACTTTATGCCCAAATCGCTCTCTAGTACTGAGCAGATTTACGCTCACTACTATGAACCATTTCCCAATACATTGACTCCGATCACCAAGGGAGAAGCCACCGAAATGGATGCCTATCAGATGTACGAAGCTGGGCAATACGATGACGCAATAGCCACCCTTGATGCGATTGAAAATCCCATCCCGGGCGATCAATTTTATTTGGCTTCGGCATATCTAGCACGTGGAGATCTAGCGGATGCTGCTCGTTCATTTAGACCACTTGAACTTGGCAGCAGTAATTTTCAAGTGCCTGCAAAATGGTACCAGGCACTCATCCTCATCCGTCAAGAAAAAATAAATGATGCTTTGCAGCGATTGCAAGAGATTGCCCAGGAAAATCATCCCCTAGCGACGCGGGCCGAGAATTTAATCCGAGACCTCGAAAAATAGCATGGGGTCGGCGTTAGCGTATTTTCTTCCAGAAGTAGAGCAATATCAATAGCAAACTGAAGAGACCGATTCCGATCAATTTTACGTTTGAATTATTATTAATCGCTAACGGACTTGGATTCCCTGCCACGACAAGACCTGCCCAATAGAATGGATGAGCGAGCTTCGGATCAGCTACTTGTTCGAGGTATTTCCGCTTGGCGCTACCGATGGCTGATGCTTTGGATTTACCCTCTCGGAGAAATTCATAAAAAGAGACCATTAACTGGGACGAAGAAGCATCGGGAATTTTCCACAGGCTCATCACAGTAGAGGGTATGCCTGCAAAGGAAAAAGCCCTGGCCAAGCTGTGGGTGCCTTCGCCAGCAGCAATTTTTCCATAACCAGTATTGCAGGCTGAAAGCACAACCATAGAGGCATCAAGCGACATCTGATACAGTTCGGCCGCATGCAAGTAGTCAAGTCCCGTTTGGCTATCGGAGGCAAAGACCAGTTTCGATTGCAAAGGCTTATGATGATCTACGATGGCATGCATGGAGAGATGAATAATATCGCCTTCGTGTACATGTTGAAGAAAAGCAGCTTTGCTGGCCGCCGCACCACTCCAAACCTCACCGTGCCAGAGACGGCTCACCTCTTCGGCTTCCAACTGAGCATTGGGCAGTGGCAAATGACCACTCCGCACCACCAAAGAAAAAGGATCATCGTCCTGGATATCTGCCTGACTAACTCTGTAACTGGGCGCAAACGCCAGCAGATGAACCGCCTTGTGATCTTTCTCCTTATGCTGTAAATAAGTGCTCGCCGAAGACAGGAAATAAAGATCATATTTCTTGCACAAATATGGGAGCTCAGAAAAAGCAGCAGTTAGATCCAGAGGTTCTCCTGGATCAAAAAGACAGTCGAAAGGCAGCACGTTGAGCACTCCATCAGGTATAAAACAAATTTCATGATATTCTTTTTCCGCCAGCGGGAGGGGTTCGAGCAGTTGCTCAGATAGTTGCTGCAATACGGATATATGATCAAAATCAGAATTATTTTGGAGCTGCATGCCTGGATCAAAAAAAGTATCGCGCAGAGTGGTCACTAATTTTTCCAGGGATTGTGGTGATGGGTGTGCGACCAGATTCGTCTGCTCATGATCAGCATAAAATATAAATATGACATCCTGATCGACAAAATAATTTACCAGTAATTCACCTTCGCCAAGACTATTTTGGACTTCCTTTAAGGTCGCGTACGTGGGTTGATACAATAAATTGAAGTACTTCGGTGAAGATTCTTCTATCCGTCCTGCAAAACCGTCCAGTTTACGCTTTTGATCAAAGATCTGTAATTGAACGAGCTGAGCTGAATCGGTTTGTCCAGCGACCAGAAGCTGACGATAATCCATCTCCAATTTGGTCAATTCTTTCATTATTGCCCGCTCTTCGGCAAGTAATTCAGGTGGCAAATCGAGTAAAATCGACCTATTTTTTTCAGTTAGTCCTGCCAGTAGTGAAGAGGCCTTGTACCTTTCCAGCACATCGAAGAATTGATTTAGAAAAGTCTCATTTGTGGTAATTTCATATTTTTTGGCAATAACTCTCAGGGCCAGCTGCAAAGTTTCCTTCGCATTTTCATTGAGCAAGATCCTCGCTTCGTCATCACGATGGGTCTGTCTTACATAATCAAGGAGCTTAAGACTAAGACCGCTGTAGTGCAGCGCTGAGTCCAGGTGCATGGTTTGCAGATCGGCCAGATACCAATCTAAATATGTCTTGGAACGGTATGTCAGGATCCTAAGCAAGTAGGACAGGCGTGGTATCTCTGAAAAATCATTCTGATCGAAATCGAAATTAAATGGCGCAACTGCTTGACCATACCAGGCAAGCCCGGCCTCAAATTTTTGCTGGCTGCTTTCGACCACACCCAGCATTATTCGGTAATCCATGACTTTTGCATCATGTGCGCCAAACCTATCCAGGCGAATTTGTAGCGCCTGATCAAACTGTTTATGGGCCTCCTGCCAGCGCTTGAGCTTAAGGTACACATAGCCTACTTTGGCCTGAAAGCTTGCTGCGTCGTAAGTACTGGGATCCTTCGTCACAAATATCGCCCGCGCCGTCTGATAGTATTTTAAGGCAAGGTCAAAATCACCTTTGTCGGCGTAATTTTTTCCGATGCCCTCCCAATATTCGGCGATAAATCTATGATCTTTGGGATAGGTCAACTCTCGAATATTTTTAGCTCGCCACAGATAGGCAATGGCCGTGTCGGGCTGTCCGGATTGGCTGTAATTTAGCGCAAGGTTGTAATACGTGGTGGCGAGGATTTGATGAGTTGGTCCAAATTTTTCCTTAAACAAACTTTCACTTGTGTGAAGATATTTGATTGCCCTGGAATAATCTCCCAGATCCTGATATGCAATGGCAAGGTTCCCATAGCCAAATCCCAGCTCACCAGGCTCATCTTTATATAATATACGATCGACTACGAGTTTCTTCTCAAAGAAATAAATAGCAGAATCGGTATTGAAAAGTTTATGGTGTAGCAGGCCCTTGTCATTGTAAAGCGTCGAAAGTGTTTCGTTTGCTGGGTCGCCAAGCAAATGCAGCAGGTTAAGTGCAATATCGAAGGCACTATCACTGGATGGATAAGCGCCCATATTAAACCAGATATTGCCAAGCCCCCGATAAGCACTAGCCAGGAGTGAGGTGTCTTTTAGTGACTCGGCTTGATCGAGACCAGCATTGGCGGCTTGGAGGCCCAGAGCGTAATCACCGCTCATGCGATAATGTGCCACCAACAAGCGATAACAATTAAATTTGGTGGCATGAGGTCCCGGATGCAATTGTTCATAGCTATTTTTCGCCTGATGGATGTAATACAGGGACGAATCAAGCAGGTGATTGCTCAGCAAGTCATAGGCTTTTTGGTAGGCCTGATTGGCTATGAGCGAGTCGCTTTGATCCCATTGCGACATGCCATCCAACGGGATACTGGTGGTCGCTAAAGTACACGCCACAGCGCATACGAGGTGCAGAATACCAAGGTGATGCTTATTGAACATATACTAAAGTCGTTCGTGAGACTGAATGAACGGGTGAGTGAGCAAGCGTTTCATCCTTAAGATAGGTCATATCTATGATTCGTGCACTGACAAGCTCAGATATCGAGGTGTTGGTGACATATTCTGAAAACCAAGCACGGGTACAGCATTCGTTTTTTTGTATCTTTTTACGCACAGTGCAGTCCCTCATTCATTCATATGGTCTCATTTTGGTGTGCCTCTTTGGTCACTTACTGGTTACGGCAGAAACACCAGCTGATAAAGATTTTCACAAAAATGTCCGTGTTTATATCCGAGCTCATTGCTCCTCCTGCCATAATTCAGCGGAGAGCAAAGGTGGAGTGAACCTGGATGTATATGATTTCGCCTTTAATGTAGCCCGGCGAGGGCAGCTTTTTCAGAAGGTGGTCAAAGCCGTGGAGGATAAAACGATGCCGCCGAACAATCGCACGCGTATGACCCAAGCGGAGCGAGACACTATGGTCGCTGGCATAAATCGTATCCTGGACAAGGCTCTGGCCAAGAAAGATCCGGGACCACAAATCATGCGCCGATTGAGTCATCGTGAATATGGTTACACGGTCAAGGATTTGCTGGGTGTAGATTTCGATGCGCTCGCATATTTCCCTTCTGAAGCTTCTGGTGGAGAGGGTTTTGATAATCAGAGTAGGGTACTCTACATGACTCCCCTCCTCTGGGAACGCTACTATGAAGCAGCCGATTCGATCATGAGGCAAGTGCGAGCCGACGATGATCTTTGGTCTGGGTTGGTTCCAAAGTCATACCAGCCCTCTGTTTTTCGCCGAATTGGAAACTGGTGGAAAGGTCGCGGTGACAATCCTATCGAGCTCTGGTCTAAACCCGCGATTCGAGCACGCGAAACTATTTTACCGCTGGCTTGGAAAACGTATCGTCGATTTCTTGACCCGCAAGAGGAAGAGGAATTATTGACTTTTTTCGCTACCGTTTATACAGAAAATTGGCAGAAAAAAAATGCTTTTGATGATGCACTGGCTGTTGTATTTAAAAGGATGCTGGTCTCTCCCAAGTTTCTTTTTCGCATGGAGGCAAACCTACCTACCAACACTCCCTATGAAGTAAACAATCTTGAGTTGGCTTCCCGCCTCTCCTATTTCTTGTGGTCTTCGATGCCGGATGCACAATTGTATGAAGCGGCTTATCGCGAGAATTTGCATGATTCAACTGTATTGCGGCGCGAAGCGCAGCGTATGATTAGCGATCCAAAATTCAAACGCTTTTCAGAGAGCTTTGTCCCCCAATGGCTGGGCGTTCAAGATTTAGTTCGGAACCACCAAGCTGACCCCAATAAATTTCCAGAATTTACTTCATCGCTCAAAGAAGCCTTGTCTCAAGAGGTGATCGAATATTTTAATTATGTTTTTAAACAGGGCGATTTATTAAAACTGATTGATAGTGATTTTAGTTTGATCAATGAGGAACTTGCTCAGCACTATCAAGTGCCCAATGTAGTAGGTTCGGAAATGCGGGTTGTGCATTTTACCGAGCAGCCCAGAGGAGGTATCCTGGGCATGGGTGCCGTACTGGCTGCAACTTCTCTTCCTACTCGAACTAGTCCTGTCTTGCGGGGCCAATGGGTTTTAGAAAATCTGCTAGGTACACGGATTCCACCACCTCCCCCAGACGTGCCCGATCTGGTTGAAGCCAGAGGCCATGTAAAAGATGAGTTTGACTTGCGCGGCTTATTGGAATTTCACCGAGAGCCCTCTGAATGTCAAGGCTGTCACCAAAAGATGGACCCGATCGGTTTTGGCTTGGAGAATTTTGATGCGATCGGAAGATGGCGCGATGGGTATCGAGAAGGAACAGTAGCCATTGATGCCAGTGGAATTTGGGGCGCCGACCAAATCGCCTTTGATGGCCCTCTTGAATTACGAAGCATCCTCCTGCAGGATAAAGACAAATTTGCCGAAAACCTCACCCGTAAAATGCTATCCTACGCCTTGGGCCGTGGACTGCTTTTTCTAGACACCCACACGATCAACAACTTGAAAAATCAAATGATAAAGTCTAATTTTAAGGGAGAAGACTTTTTGATTGGACTCGTCAACAGTTATCCGTTTCGACATCGGCGCAGTGATCAGGTCGATCAGTATAAAGACAATGTACTATGAGTGAACACGCTTTTTCGAGAAGGAGGTTGCTAAAAGGTTTGGGTGCAACCGTCGCCCTCCCCTTCATGCACAGCTTGTATCCATCTTCGGTATTTGCGAGCACCCCCACCAAGAGACCACAGCGCTTTGCCTGTCTCTTCATGCCAAATGGTGCGTACCCTCCAGCTTGGACACCCACCGGCACGGGCTCTGATTTTGAATTTTCCGAAATATTATCACCGCTTTCTGGTGTCAAAGACAAAGTGCTGGTGCTGAGTGGTCTGATGAATAAAAACTCCATCAGTAGGTTTGATGGGCACTATACCAAAACGGCAAATTTCCTCACCTCCATGCCAATCACCCGCACCGTCGATGCTAAGGTGAATGCTGGTGGGACCTCGGTCGATCAAATAATGGCACAGCACATCGGAAATGAAACCCTTTTTCCGTCCTTGCAATATGGCATCGATCGAATCAGAAGTGGTGTTGATCTGGCTGTGGGATTCACACGGCTTTACGGAGGAACCATTTCTTGGGCTACTCCGTCTACCCCATGTCCGCGCGAAATTGAACCGCGATTTGCCTTCGATCGGATGTTTCGCAATCACATACCCGGGAAAAAGCCCTTGCCTCCCGACCCGTATAAGAAAAGCGTACTCGACCTGGTCAAAGCGGATACCAAAGTATTGGAACGACGACTGGGAATTGAGGACCAAAACAAATTAGGTGAATATTTAGAGGCCGTTCGTTCCGTTGAAAAACGAATTAATCAACCGGCAAATTTGGAGGATTTTGCGGCACGCATCACACCAGATGTACGCAAGGAATTGCAGAAGATGGACTTGCGCATCGATGAGTGGGCCGAATACTCTGAGGGAGTAGACATCACAAAGAAGGTGCGTCTCATGATTGATATTATGGTACTGGCTTTTTGGAGTGACGCTTCGCGCGTAGCCACCTTCATGTTTGGCAATTCGGTCAGCTCACGCAATTTCTCGTTTCTCGATGGGGTGAGTGATTCGCATCATTCCGTCTCACACCACAACAGAGATCCACGCATGTTGAGCCAATATCAGCTCATCAGCAAGTGGCACATTGAGCAATACAATTACATGTTGGAGCGACTTGATGCGATTCCCGACGGTGATGGCACCTTACTTGATTCGAGCATGGTATTATTTGGGTCTGGTCTGAGCGATGGTGATCGGCACTCCCCCTATGATCTACCGATTGTGCTGGGAGGTCGTGGTGGCAATAAATTTAAAACCGGCCAGCACGTGCAGTATGAAAGCAAGACTCCTTTGGCTGGTCTCTATCAAACCATGCTGCATGCCATGGATCTTCCATCACAACAATTTGCCGATGGAGAAGGCCCCTTTTGTGAATTGCTCGTTTAAGGGACTGAAGAAAAATAACTTCCTCCTTTACACTGGTTCTTTTGAATTTATACTTCGTTACAAAAAATTCACGTAGCCCCACTATGCTTATTTTTTATGCCTCGTCTAAATTCAAAATAACGTCGTCTAAATGGGGAACTTACTAATCGTCAGCCCCTTAGGGAAGTACCTCAAGTATTTGTATCTTCATCTCTCTACCTTGACTATTGTCGTACTCGATTAGTCATAAAAAGTCATTCGATAGATATGCTGAAGAATTATTGGCGCATGACCATGCGCGGTATTAAACGCCAACCCGTATATACGTTGCTAAATGTCCTAGGATTGACCCTAGGAGTTGCGGCTACCCTATTTATCCTCCTATATGTGATCAACGAATTTCGCTATGATCGCTTTCACGAGAATCACGAACAAATTTATCGCATATCTTCTGACATTGCCGAACCCGATGACGCGTTTCGATGGGCAGTAACTCAGACCCCATTGGGGATGCAACTCAAGGCCGACTATCCCGAGGTGGAGCAATTTGTACGCTTTATTCCGAATGGTGAAACAACCTTGCAGCTTGGTGACAAAATATTTCTAGAGGAAGATGTATTTCTGGCTGATTCCACACTGGCAGAAATATTTACCATTGACTTCTTACTCGGAGACGAACACACTGCACTACATCAACCGAACTCGATCATCTTGTCGAAAACGGTGGCCGATCGAATCTTCGGTACACAGGACCCTCTCGGCCAGACATTGAATACAACGGGTGATAGTGACTACAAAGTGACGGGTGTTTATCAAGACTTTCCCTCGTACGCGCATATCATACCAAAGGCCATCATTTCAGCCAGCTCCAGTGAAAATTTGATGAATCCCAATCCAGGTAACTGGGGAGGATTTGGCATCTATACTTATGTCCTACTCAAAGAAGGTACGGATCCCGTCGCTTTTGAAGCCAAGCTCTCTGATATCATCAAGAATCATGTAGCTGTCATTTTCGATCAATTTGACATTACCGTCAAGTACGAATTAATTAACCTGGCTGATATTCACCTCAAATCTGATTTTGAAGGAGAGCCCGAACCAGTTGGCGAGATGGGATTCATTTACATTTTTGGGGCAGTGGCCGTTTTCATACTGCTCATTGCCTGCATAAACTACATGAACCTGGCTACTGCGCGTGCAACTAAACGTGCCATGGAGGTAGGTATCAGAAAAGTACTGGGCAGTGAGCGACGACAATTGATCGGTCAGTTTCTGGCAGAGTCGGTCGTGTTTTCAATGTTTGCATTAGTGGTTAGTTTTGGATTGGTTCTTCTGCTGTTGCCTGCCTTCAATCATGCCTTTGATCTTGAGCTATCTCGAGCACATTTGTTTTCGCTTCCTATACTGCTGGGTTCTTTGATTATTCTTCTCTTGACGGGCATTCTGGGAGGAAGCTACCCTGCGTTTTATTTATCAGGTTTCAAACCAATCTCCGTGCTCAAGGGAAAACTTGGAACAGGCGCCGGAAATCCAAAATTTAGGATGGCACTGGTCACCTTGCAATTTGCCATCACCCTATTTATGATTATTGGTACCGGCATTATTTATGACCAAATGAATTATCTGCGCGATAAGGAGCTGGGATTTGACAAAGAACACTTGATGACTATAAGTCTGCAGAGCAGGGAAGATGTCGAAAAATATTCCGTCTTCCGGCAGAAATTATTACAAAACCCCAGGATTACAGCAATGGCCAGTTCCAGTACCATCCCAGGACAAGGTTTTGGTAAACAGGTGATGAGTGTTGAGAATTCGGAGGGAGTCGTCGACGCCTACGGGGTTGATAATTACGCCGTTGACTATGATTTTTTCAGCACTCTGGGTGTTGATTTTGTAGTGGGTCGAAATTTTAGTCTTGATTATGGCACCGATAGCACTCTGGCCGCGATTGTCAACGAGTCTATGGTAAAACGAATGGGGTGGCAAGATCCCATTGGAAAAAAGATTCAATTTCAAGGCATTGATACGCTGCCATTTGCTCAGGTAATTGGGGTGGTCAGCGACTTTCATCAGCAATCCTTGTACGATCCGATCTCTGCTCTTGTCTTCCGGCCACGAACACCAAACTCAGAAATTGTGGTGCGGATGAATCCACAAAACAACAATGACCTTTCTAAGATCATCGCCAGTGTCGAGCAAGGCTGGAATGAGGTTTATCCAGGGAGTCCTTTTGAATTTGAATTTATCGATGTCGCCTTTATGGAATTGTACCATGCCGATCAAGTGCGTGCACGCATCTTCACTTTGTTTAGTATACTGATGATTTTGATTGCCTGTTTGGGCCTCCTCGGTCTAGCATCATTTACGGCCGAACAACGGACAAAAGAAATAGGGGTGCGAAAAATATTAGGTGCCAATACCTCCAACATAGTCATTCTGCTTACCCGAAATTTTGTGTTCTTGGTCGCCTTGGCCAGTATCCCAGCATTTATTGCAGCCTGGTATTTCATGAATAAATGGCTAGAGACATTTTCCTACCATACCCAATTAAATTACAAGCTCTTTCTACTTGCACTGATTGTTGTGATCGTCCTCACGGTCATAACCACCAGTTTTCATGCAGTGAAGGCGGCATTGAGTAATCCGATTAATTCGTTGCGTCAGGAATAGTGAGGCGCAAATTTTTTAAGTTTAGCTTGAAGCTTTTATCTAAAAATAATTATTTACGGCAAACTCAAATTGATCAATAAAGATCTGCTTGAATACTGTCAAATTACTGAGATTTCGGCGATAAAATGCAGTTATATTAATTGGCTCCGCTCCGAAGAGTCTCGCGACTTTCGAGAGTCGCGGACCGGCAAACTTTTGGCGGTCCCGCGGTACCGCGGGAAGAAAAGCCGCCGCTGCCACCCAACCGTTTCACGGTCATATCGCTTCATGATACACTGTACCATGATTTCTCCTTCGTCGAAAATCAATCAATGATCTTAACGGCCTGGCAAGCTGAAAATCCGGAACGAAATAAACACGCCTTGATCGATAGTTGTAGCGCTTGACGCCTGAATCCCAGCAAGAGCAGATCTTCTGGGGTCTTTCGTGATGCTCGGACACTATTTCGCCCATCTCGGATTTACAGCTTACCAGCCCTAAAATAAATAAGGCGGATTTCCCACCAAGATTACTAGCGATCCCTGAAACACTGCCATCCGTTCTTTCAAATATCTTTTTGTCTTTCAATTTCCAGTCGTAGACCTATACGAGCAAAGCCAGCTTTGAAAGCAAAATAAGTCATTGCGTCAGGAATAAGTGATCCACGAAATATTTAAGAACTTGGCTTGAAACTTTCTCTAAAAATAATTATTTACAGCAAACTCAAACTGATCAATAAATATCTGCTTAAATACTGTCAAATTATTTTGCTCGTAAAATAATAGCATCGCCTTCTTGTAGTGTAGTGAATCTACCGTGCGAAACGAAAGGGGACATATTTCCGATCCCATCAATAGTGTATTGCTAATTATTCTAGCTGTTCGCTTATTCCCATCAGTAAAAGGTTGGATATA
>CAJQNM010000536.1 GCA_905479665.1 uncultured Saprospiraceae bacterium | reverse complement strand
GATAAGTCATATTTAAGCTGAATGAGATTTTTGCGTTTCTCATCTTGCATATGTGCCACTTGGGGATTTTCAATGCTCAATTTATTTCTATTGCGAGCAATCTCTTCGATGGCTTCTACGATTTCCATTTCAAGCCTTTTTGCATCTACCAGAGTCTGAGTCACGTTGGCATAAAAGGTGTAATAGTCGGCTGTTGGTTTCTCTTCGCTCAGACCAAGCTGGTATAGTTCGAATTCCTGGGCAGCTCCCACGTTCAATAAACTATCTTCCATAACATGAACCAATTGAGCAGAATATTTGCCTGGGGGAAGAGGTGGTCCATTCATTTTAATTTTTCCGTCAGGTGACTGAAATTCTCGATGAAGCGTCTTGCTGATCCGTTGAAACCCGTGCTTATTTTCAACAGACACCCTGCACAGGACACTGCCACGCTCGTCGGCTATACGCAGAAAAAAACTTGGCGCCAGTGATACATCTTCCTTCTTGAGCTGTGCATAATCTGGATACCTCTGGAGCTCACTCGATTGACGTTGTTTCAAAACGCTGGGATATTGTTTTTCTAGGTACAGATCAAACATTACGCCAGGGCCCACATCCTCACCGACGTAAAAATTATCGCCAAATGCCCCTTTGGGACGATACCCTAGATTTCCCTTGGGAATATATAAGGGGCTATTTTTAATTGGAAAAAGACGGGACGATTTTTTAGATTCACTTAAACTTCGAAGTAGGTTGTAGTGATCGAGGATGTAGAATCCTCGGCCAAAAGTGGCCAGTACCAGATCATTTTCCGCTTGCTGTATTTCAATATCCCGAATAGGTATGGTCGGTAAATTACCTTTCATCTGAGTCCAGGATTTACCTTTATTAATGGAGCACCATAAACCAAATTCAGTGCCTAAGAATAATAGATTCGGATCTATATGATCTTCATAAATGGACCAGCAAGCATGGTTTTGAGAAATATTGGTGGTCATTAGTTTCCAGCTCTGACCTTTGTCACCGCTTCTTGCTACATATGGTTTGAAATCTCCCTCCTTGTGGTTGTTAAATGTAGCGTAGAGTGCTTCGGGGTCGTGTTGAGACCAAAAGATATCAGAGACATATGATTTATTGGGGATTTCTGGAAATTGATCGACTCTTGTCCAGGTAGTTCCTCCGTCGCTCGTTACTTGGATCAACCCATCGTCCGTGCCTACGGCCAGGTGGAGGGGATCGTGCGGAGACTCGGTCATCGCGACAATTGTACCATAGGGAGAGGTGAAAACATTTTTCCAAACTGCTTCTGGAGGATAGAGTTTACCCATGACTTTTCGATGATTGCGATTTTCTCCTCTACTCAGGTCAGCACTGATGGCCGTCCAGGTGTCACCTCGGTCATCACTCTGGTACACTTGCTGTGCGGCATAGTACAGTCTTGATGACTTGTGGTGGCTGATGATCAGGGGTGCATCCCAATGCCAGCGCACAGGTTGGTCCTCGGGTGAGGGTTGTGGCTGTAGCTCTGTTCGATGTCCTGTTTTTCGATCGTACCTCACCAGGCCAGCATATTGGTACTGCGCATAGACCGTGTTGTCATCGGTCGGATCCACCCGTGCCTGAAAACCGTCGCCACCCAATACCAGCTCCCAATCCTGATTGGTGATGCCGTGCCGGGTGAAGGTGCGCGAGGGTCCGCCAAGCGTACTGTTGTCTTGGGTCCCTCCGTATACCCGATAGACAGGCTTGGCATTATCCAGACCCACGCGATAAAACTGTGTGATGGGAAGGTTGGAATGGTAGTGCCAGGTTTTTGCCCGATCAAAGGATTCATAAAGACCTCCATCGCAGCCCATGAGGAGGTAGTCGGGATCGGACTGATCAAAAAGCAGTGAGTGATTATCCACATGTTTATTCTTGGAATTGAGTTGCTGAAAAGTTTTGCCGCCGTCTTCGGTAAAGTGAGCTTGCATGTCCATCACATACACGCAATCAAATCGATGGGGGTCGGCATAAATCTCTCCATAATATTGTGGATCGACAAGTGCGAAATCACTCATTTTGACCCATGATTCGCCATGGTCATCAGATCGGTAAAACCCACTTTTATCTTCAGACTTGGATATTTGGGCATATACCACTGCAGGTTGTTGGGGTGAAATGGCCAGGCTAATGCGACCAATGTCGCCCTCCGGCAGGCCACGACTCAGTTTAGTCCAGTTGTCACCTCCATCTATGCTCTTATAGATGCGAGATTCTTCACCACCAGCTACCAAAATTCCGACATGTCTACGTCGTTGGTACGTGGATGCATAAAGGACATCTGGGTCTGAAGGATGCATGACGATTTCGGAGGCGCCGGTATGCGCACTGATGTCCAGCGTTTTTTGCCAAGTCGCGCCTCCATCTATACTTTTGAAAATACCCCGATCGCCACCCTCGCGCCAGAGAGGGCCTTGTGCTGCGACTACTATTGTTTGGCTATTTCTTGGATCTACTAGAATGCGACCGATGTGCTCTGATTGAGGGAGCCCCATATTCTTCCAAGATTTTCCACCATCCATACTCTTGTAGATTCCATCTCCCCAGCTCGCTGATCTCTGACTTTGATTCTCGCCGGTGCCAAGCCAGATGACTGAAGAATTGTTGGGGTCGATGGTGATGCACCCTGTGGAGAAACTGCCGTAGTTTTCAAAGATCGGTTGCCATGTTGTGGCACTGTTGGTGGTTTTCCAGACATTGCCAGAGGCCACGGCGACATACCAGGTACTGGAGTTATTGGGATCCTTTGCTACATCGGCAATCCTGCCCGTCATAAAAGCCGGCCCGATGCTACGAAACGGGACACTCGCAATAATATCATCCACTTGACAAAAGAGGCTGGTGGAGCCAAACCATGAAGCACAGAGAAGGACGGTGTAGAGCGCTGGTATGTGTAGAGATTTCATTTTGAAAAAATAAACAATTATCTCTGATGGGGACAATTGTTGACTAAACAAGACTCGGAGATCGTATGAGCTGGAATGGCATTTCGATTGCGTATCTTGGTTAGCACCGATTTGATTTGGGCATGAAAGATTCTGGATTTTTGTTGATCGCACTATTGCTTTGTTTTGGCTGTAAATCACAATCGCTGGCACAAGCGGCTCCCAACATTATTTTAATCATCGCCGATGACATGAATTGGGATGATTGCGGGGCATGTGGTCATTCGAAAATTAAGACTCCTAATATTGATCGGCTGGCCAAAGATGGGATGAGATTTGATCGTGGGTATGTCACTGCAAGCTCCTGCTCACCCAGTCGTGCCAGCATCATTAAGGGGCAGTATCCGCACAATACTGGAGCAGAGCAATTGCACTGGGCCATTCCAGCAGGCAGCTCGACTTTTGTTGAAAAGTTAAAGGCGAGTGGTTACTATACCGCAGCAGCCGGCAAGTGGCATATGGGCGACCACATCCGAGATCATTTTGATATCGTAAAGGAAGCCAATACGGCGGGATTTCAATTGCCCAGTGGAGGAGAAAAAGAAGCTCCAAAAATGATTGCCCAACAGCCCTCTGGCTGCGAAGATTGGGTGGCCACGTTGCAGTCTCGACCCAAAGACCAACCATTTTTTATGTGGTTTGCGGCGTTGGATCCTCATCGCGCCTACGAAATTGGAATAATAGATAACTCGCATACCTTAGCCGATGTGGTGGTCCCTCCTTACTTGCCAGATGTGCCGGAGGTACGCGAAGACCTGAGACAGTACTACGATGAAATAGCACGGTTGGACTCTTACGTGGGGCAAGTGGTCGCGGAAGTGAAAGCGCAAGGTGTGGAAGGAAATACCATGATCGTTTTTATTAGCGATAATGGCAGGCCTTTTCCTCGTGATAAGACTACGCTCTACGAAGGTGGAATCAAAACCCCCTGGATCGTGAAATGGCCGGAGGTGGTCTCTGCGGGTTCGATCTCCGAGAGTTTGGTAAGCACAGTAGACTTGGCATCCACTTTTTTGCAGGTCGCGAAAATTGCAGATACCTCAGATACGTTTGAAGGGAATAGTTTTCTACCGATCCTGCACGAACCTAAGGCTGTCATTAGAAAATTTGCTTTTGGAGAAGACCATTGGCACGACTACGAGGACCACGGTCGAGCCGTAATTGGCAAAGAGTGGAAATTAATTCGAAATGATTATTTCGATCTGGCTGCGACCCCATCTGCGGATGCCGGGAGAAGCATGACGTTTACAGCCATGCGGCAACTGAAGGATGAAAATGCTTTGACAAAGGACCAGCTAAATTGTTTTGCGGTACCGAGGCCTGCTTGGGAGCTCTATGATTTAATTAAGGATCCCTACGAGCTTGAGAACCTTGCTGAAGATCCTGAGTATACTCAGATCCGTGAGGAATTATCAAAGGCTTTGAGCGAATGGAGTAATAGGACGGACGACTTTATGCCCACTAAGAGAACTCCGGATGAATTTGATCGGATCACCGGGCAGCCCGATCATTCCGTGCGTAAACGACCTCGGGCGGACAAAAAAGAAATGTTTGGGACCTATGGGAAGTATTAGTACTAGTATTTACTTTTACTTTGTAGGTGGAATTTAAATTTGTTTTCTGGCTCTTCGGCTGGGATCCCAAAGTCGATGTACCGAATCCTCTTGTGAAGCTGGACAAGAAAAGGTAACCAACAGACCAGATGGACCGCTCAGTGCGCCTCCGAGCGTACACACGAATCCCAAGGAGTATCGTATATTTGCGACCTTTTCTTTCATTCAAGTACAATCAGCATTATTTTCGATACAGTTTTCAGGCGAGACGAATTTACAGGCACTTCTAAATCCAAATAGTTTTACAATGCAACTAGAAAATATAGGTCAACACCTTTTGAAAATTATCGAAAACCAAGTTGATGCTGCCACAAGAAATTGGTTGGAGGAGAAGATAGAAGTGATAACCAGCAATCAATCCACTAAGGATTTATATCTCACCTACAGTTTAATTGCAACCAGAATAAAATCAAAGGATTCTGTTGTTATTAATTCCTCAGGTTCCGATGTCTTTCTTTATCTACAAACTCAAGAAGCGAATATTCAGCAAGTAGTTCGGATCTACCTTTTGGTTAGGGTTTTGGAAGCAGACAGTGAATTTTTTACTCCCAAAGTGGCCAATATCATACAAGTGGCCGATACGAGCGAGTTGGAAACGTTTTTGAAATTCCTGATTTTACTGCCAAATCCTGAAAATTATAAAGCCGCCGCAGTGGAGGCACTCAGGACCAATATCGCGATAATTTTTAACGCCATCGCTTCCAATAACCCTTATCCCTCCTTGTTTTTTAATGACCAGCAGTGGAATCAAATGTATCTCAAGACGGCATTTATGCAAGGGGATTTGAGCGCTATATCAGATATCGATAAAAGAGCCAATAGAGATTTGACACGAATCATATCCGATTATGCTCATGAAAGATGGGCTGCTTCTCGCGACATCGACCCTTATTTTTGGAGGCCGGTCTCCAAATTTCTAGATGGCACACTTTTAGACGATATGAAATGTTTATTGGATAGTGACGATTCTAGAGAAAATAGAGCAGGCGCACTATGCTGTTATTATTCGGATGCCCCGGAAGCAAAAAAGCTGTTGGAAAATCATCAAGATCTTATCACGCAAATTGAAAACAAAGAAATAAGCTGGGAACAATTAAAGGAATAACTATGGAAGAAAAAATGATGTTCATTGACCCACATGTACACATGACCTCAAGAACTACTGATGATTATACAGCGATGGCAAAGGCAGGGGTAGTAGCCCTTATAGAGCCTTCCTTTTGGTTGGGCCAGCCGCGTACCCAGGTGGGTTCATTTCAAGACTACTACAGCAGTTTGGTCGGTTGGGAGCCTTTTCGGGCAAGCCAATTCGGCATCCAGCATTATTGTACCATTGGGCTGAACTCCAAAGAAGCAAATAATGAAGCATTGGCCGAACAGGTGATCGAGTTACTGCCTTTGTATGTGCATAAAGAAAACGTGGTAGCTATCGGTGAGATTGGTTATGATGATCAGACTCCGGCAGAAGACAAGTATTTCAGGATTCAATTGGAAATGGCCAAAGAACTCGACATGGTCGTGCAGATTCATACTCCCCATAGAGATAAAAAAGCGGGCACTATCCGAAGTATGGAGGTTTGCATCGAGCATGGCCTAGACCCTTCATTGGTTGTCATAGATCACAACAACGAAGAGACCGTTAAAGAGGTTTTGGACAGAGGTTTCATTGCTGCGTTTACCATCTATCCCAAAACAAAAATGGGCAACCAAAGGATGGTAGAAGTAGTTAGAAAATATGGCAGCACCGATATCATCGTCGATAGTTCGGCAGATTGGGGGGTTAGCGATCCGTTGGCCGTTCCGAAGACCGCGGGCTTAATGCTTAGAAGCGGAATAGCTAAAGAGCATGTTGTCAAGACGTGTTACCAAAATGCGCTAGATGCCTTTGGTAAAAATGGCAAAATGAAGGAATCGGATTGGTTGAATGCCAAGGGAATAAATCAAACGGAACTCTTCCAAGACAATAGTGTACTTCGTGGGCAGGAGCCCAAGATAGATTCTGACAAGATCGTTTAAATGAACGCCGTACTAAAGGGCTATTTGCAATTAATGCGACCTGCGAATTTGCCCACTTCGGCAGCTGATATATTTGCCGGTGCCGCGCTAGCTGGCATCCTATCGGCAACCTCCTTAGATGCAAATATCGTGTATCTGGTTTTGTCTTCGGTATCGCTGTATGCGGGTGGGGTTGTCCTAAATGATGTTTTCGATTATGATCTCGACAAAATAGAACGCCCCGAAAGACCCCTACCAAGCGGTTTGATTCCTTTGAAGTATGCCGCCACATTTGGTTCGGCACTACTGATAGTCGGAGTTTTATTCGCTTTTTTTGTCACCCAATTGAGTGGTATTTTGGCCTTTTCGTTGGCATGTGCGATTGTGCTTTATGATGCCTATTCAAAAAAATATGATTTATTAGGCCCGTTGAACATGGGGCTTTGCCGAGGACTAAATCTCCTATTGGGGATGTCAATATTCGGAGAGATTGATAACTGGTGGTACGCTGGCATTCCTTTGGTATATATTTTTGCAATAACTCTGATAAGTCGTGGAGAAGTGCACGGAAACAACAAGAACCATATTATCTGGGCAGGTGCTTTATACGGTGTGGTCATTTTGTCCGTTGTCGCTATCGTGATGACAAAAACAGAGAACATACTTCAGACAGCTCCATTTTTGGCCCTTTTTGCCTTTCTGGTAGTCGGACCATTGGTCAGTGCATTCAGACTGAATTCACCGGAGAATATTAAAAAGGCGGTTATGTCAGGCGTACTTTCTATTATTGTACTTGATGCTTGTTTGGCAGTAGGCTTTTCTGGTTGGTGGTACGGACTCTTACTATTGTTGCTGTTGCCACTGTCCATACTCTTGTCAAAAGTTTTCGCCGTCACTTAAGTCAATTCAATGCGTTTGAAACCGATAGAGCAGTCTTTTTCAGTCCCTTATAAGTACAAATTGTACTTCACCCAAAACCTGTTTGATATTCAGAATCAATTGTTTAGGAATATTTTGGATGGATATAGAGAAGATAGAAGCACAAAGTTACTGTTTGTGATTGATGATGGCGTTTCTGACCATCATCCCAATCTCCTTCAAGAGATCGAGACATACTGCAAATCGCATCCCAAAACCCTAGAACATACGGAGAGTATTGTCATCAAAGGTGGCGAAGCATGTAAGAACGATCATGGAAGTGTAGAACGCGTTCTAAAAGGGATTAACGACCAACATATCGATCGACATTCTTTTGTTGTTGGTATTGGTGGTGGAGCAATAATTGACATGGTGGGATATGCAGCTACCATTGCACATCGTGGTGTGAAAATGATACGCATCCCCACAACCGTTCTGTCACAAAATGATTCGGCCGTTGGGGTTAAGAATAGTATCAACATTTTTAAAAAGAAGAACTTCTTGGGCACATTTGCCCCGCCTTATGCAATTATCAATGACAGTGATTTTCTCCACACGTTAGAGCAACGTGATTGGATCTCGGGCATTGCAGAAGCCATAAAAGTAGCGCTGATAAAGGACAGAGACTTTTTTGAATATATCGAAACCAATGCCAAGAAACTTAAAGATCGGGAAATGCAACCGATGCAACATGTGATTTATAAGTGTGCGGAAATGCACATGCATCATATTTCGCAAGGGGGAGACCCTTTTGAAAGCGGGTCCTCTAGACCTTTGGATTTCGGTCATTGGGCTGCTCATAAGTTGGAGCAGATGTCGAACTATGAGCTGCGTCATGGAGAAGCTGTGGCAAAGGGCATCGCTCTAGACGTTACCTTTGCATACCTCATCGGATTGATTCCGGAAGAAGTAGTGAAACGTATTTTGAATGCAATGGAGCAAGTAGGCTTCGACCTTCGGCTTCCTGTTGAGAGCGAAAGTGAATTAGACATGCTATTGTCAGGAATTGAGGAATTTCAAGAACACCTAGGGGGAGAGCTCTGCATTACCCTTATTTCGGGAGTAGGTTCGAAACACGATGTAAATGAAATCAACTTGGAAATCATGAAAAAGGCTGTTGCACATTTGAACACACTTTGTCAA
>CAJQNM010000535.1 GCA_905479665.1 uncultured Saprospiraceae bacterium | reverse complement strand
TTTCGGTCTATTCTGCTTTCTGCTTCTCCTTGCTTGTGAGACACCCCGACCGACCTCGGATGGTTTGTATGATCTTACAACAGAGCCTGTAGAAAACCCACTAGGACTGTCCATAAACCAGGCACACCTCATGTGGGAACTTCCGGACTCCATTACTCAAACCGGCTATCAAGTACTGGTAGCCAGCCAGCCTACCTACTTAGACAAGAATCAGCCTGACATTTGGGATAGTGGAAGGAACGTATCGACCGAATCTGAGGCTTTTTTTAATTGGGGTCAACGTGCAGAAAAAGAGCTCTGGTGGAAAGTGCGCATCTGGGATTCAGATGGGGAATTAGGAAGTTACAGTCAAACCCAAAGTATTCCTAATGCGTTCCATGCCAATGCAACTCAGCGAGTGGTCCTGCTTGGTGGCACCATGATTGCACATATGGATGACTTCCCTTTTTTCGAACTGGATCTGACCAGTCGATGGCCTCAAAGCAATCTTACATTTCGCAATATTGGGTGGCCCGCGGATGATGTTTTTGGACTGGCTCGCTCTCAATTCGGTTCGGCACAAAACACCCGTTCCTGGCAGCCTCCTTCGGCCGAAGAGGGATTTGGTTCAGAAGTCCTCAAGCAGCATCTAAAAGAGGCCAATCCTGACTGTCTGTTAGTGGGCTATGGCAATGAAATGGCATGGACTCAAAGTGATGCCGAATTTGAAGTTTTTCAAAAAGGGTATAGAGACCTGATCGACTATGCCAAATCTTTGCACACTCACATTATTCTCCTTACCCCTCCCAAACATGAAGGCCGCTTGGGTATGGGAAATGATCTGACTGAGCGCAATGCATGGCTCGAGAAAGCAGCAACATTTATAGAATCACTTGCGCTGGAAAGAGATTTACAATGCATCAAGGTATACCAAAACCTCCAAGCCGATAGCTTATCACTCACTGACAATGGCTATCAACTCAATCAAGAAGGTCATCGCAAACTGAGTGAGCTGATGCTCGCAGAACTGGGACTCACTCCTGTGGGTATGCCCAAACTCCTATTTGACCAGAACGGCATGCCTCTAGCTACGGAGGGAGTGCGACTGGAAGCCTGGAAGAAAACCATCAAAGGGATTCGTTTTGACTTGCAGCGTGAATGGTTGGCTCCGGTAACGCGCTATCAACTACCCATTGCAGAGGCCGTCCGGGTAGATGGAGATCTGATTCAGAGTGACATGCTGAGCCAAGCATTGCAACAACAAGATTCCACCCACTATCAACGACTACGGGAAGCGATCATCGAAAAAAACAAATTTTATCGCTACAAGATTCGCCCCCTCAACGAGGCTTATATTTTTCTTTTTCGACGACATGAGATGGGACACCTCGCCTCTGAAATGGAGCAATTTGATCAACTCATTGCCGAAGAGGAAGATCGCATCGCACGTCTACGGCTGCCTCCCACTCGCCGAGTAGAGATGGATCTACCAAGACCGTGGAAATCACCAAGGGACTATCCAGAAGACGAAGTCCCCTCCACCGTTCCAGAGCCCAATATTGCTGAAGAGCTGGCTTCCTTCACCCTAGCAAAAGGTTTGGACATCAGCCTCTTTGCTGCCGATCCCATGATCGCGAATCCAATCAACCTCAATTGGGATAACCGAGGTCGTGCATGGGTGGCTACCAGTTCTACCTATCCACATATCCTTCCAGGCCGAGAGCCCAATGACCGCATCGTCATTCTGGAAGACACCGATGGAGATGGTATGGCAGATACTTCGATCGTCTTTGCAGATGGTTTGCTGGTTCCTCATTCCGTCATGCCCGTAAAAGGAGGAGCGTACGTCTGCGCCACCACCGAATTCTTGTTTTTTGCTGATCATGATGGGGATGACCGCGCTGATGAAAGAAGGGTGATCTATGATGGCTTTGGCAATGCTGATGTACACCACATGATCCACGGCCTGCGCTGGGCCCCCTGGGGAGATCTCTACTTCACGCAGAGTATCTACATCAATACCTTTGTCGAAACGCCCTTCGGCAACCGCATACTCAATGGCAGCGGCACCTGGCAGTTTCGTCCTGAGACAGGGCGTCTCGAGGTATTCAGCCGTGGCTTGATCAATCCCTGGGGACATGCCTTCGACCGTTGGGGACAGGCCTTCGCCACCGATGGAGCAGGATCCTCAGGCATGAACTACATCTATCCAGGAGCCACCCATGCCACCGCGGTAGGTGCCGAACGAATCCTAAATGGACTCAACTCAAGCACACCCAAGAACACTGCCGCCGAAGTAATCTCTAGCCGCAATTTTCCAAACAGCTGGCAAGGCAATATCATCACCAATGATTTTCGCAGAAACCGTACTGTGCGCTACGCCCTAGAAGACAAAGGCAGTAGTTACGACTCGAAGGAAGTCGAAACCTTGGTGCATTCTTCACACAGATCGTACCGACCTGTCGACACGAAGTTTGGTCCGGATGGTGCCATGTATATTATCGATTGGTACAATCCGATTATCGACCATGGCGAGGTAGACTTTCATCACCCTATTCGAGATAAGTCCCATGGGCGAGTTTGGCGCGTGACCAATCGCAACAAGCCACTCTTGCGAAGAGCACCAGCTGCGGATCAATCAGTGGCTACATTACTCAATCAGCTTAAATCACCAGAACAACTCACCCGCCTCCAAGCCAATCGCGAGTTGGTAGAGCGTAGCCTCCCTACCGACCGACTAGGGCAATGGACAAGAACACTGAGAACAGATCCTGATCGGCTCGAAGCCCTCTGGCTCAGTGTAGCGCTCAATCTGCCCAACACGGATCTTTTGCATCAACTGTTGCGATCGGCAAACCAGGATGTGCGAGCCGCTGCGGTTCGGATGGTGAATTATTGCTTGGTTGATCATCCCGTCGATTTGCTTTCTCCACTTATTCATGATGAGCATGCACAAGTGCGTCTAGAAGTGATCAACGCGCTCCGGGCGATAGGCTCCAGAGATGCGATTGAACTGGCCATCCAAGTGATGCAAGACCCACTGGACGAGGATCTCGACTACATGCTGTGGCTCACCCTGCGCGAGTCGAAAGAGGTGTGGCTTTCACCGCTCGCTGCTGGGAAGACCATTTTTTCCGGCAACCTGGATCGGGTCGTATTTGCCCTCGAGGCAGCTGACAATTCGGTCGCTATGCAACAAATGACTCGCCTCCTCAAGGAAGGAAATCTATCAGAAGATCTGCGTGCACGAGCGCTTACCCTGCTGGCACGCAGTGGTGATGCGGCTGCCCTTGATCTGGTCCTTACTGCGGCGGTTGAAAAACAGGATGTATCACTCTTACAAAAAATGGCCCGTGCTCCGGCAGATCATTTCGCAACACCCAGCAACACCCAATCACTATTGGGAATCCTTGAGGACCCAGAATCACCGCTGAGTACATCAGCGGCCAAGCTCGCCGGTCGCTGGCAAATCACAGACGCAGTAGATCTGTTGAAAAGACAACTAACCAGGGCTAGCTCAGATGCTGCGCAGCGCATGGCTGCAGCAGAAGCACTGGGAGACCTGGGGCAGTACGAGTCGCTTGCTTCTGCAGCCAGATCTGAGCAAGATTTGGAGGTGCGTGCCATTGCCGCCTCAGTGTGGGCAAAAGCTGAGCCCGATCAAGCCGCCGCTACATCGGTCGAAATCTTGAGTCAACTCTCAGAAAATTCCCCTGCCCGCGTTCTCTATCGCGCCTACCTTTCCCAAGAAGAGGGTCCTAAAAAACTTGCCGCCAGCATGCGTGGCACTTCAATTCCAAACGAGATTGCCGTAGCAGGTTTAAAACTTTGCCGAGGCGCTGGTCGAGATTTTTCCGTTTTGATTGAGGCGTTGGAGGAATCTGGCTCCGTGGCATCGGTCGGAAAGGGACTTTCGCAAACCGAGAAGGAGGCCCTGCTTCAGGCAGTCATAGATGAGGGCAATCCCAACGAGGGTCGCCAAATCTATCGCAATCCCAAATTGCAATGTGGGGTCTGCCATCACATGGCAGGCGTGGGAGGCAAACTCGGACCAGACCTAACCACAGTAGGTTCGTACATGACTCCAGGATCTATTCTGGAGTCCCTGCTCAATCCGGGCAAGGACATCAAGCAAGGATACGAGACCATTTTGATCACTCGTAATGACGGTTCGATTGTAGGTGGTATTCTGGAGCGAAAGACAGACTCGGCGACATTGCTGAAAGACGCGACAAACAAGGTCATCTCAATCCCCAGCAGTGATATTGAGAAAATGGATGTCAGTCCAATCTCGTTGATGCCTGCTGGGCTCACTGCCTCGCTGAGGCCAGATGAATTGCGTGATCTTATTGCCTATTTGACGAGTTTGGGCAAGTAGAATTCATCCGATTCATATTTTAGAATAAACTCAAATCATCTTCTTCATTGACTTGCATCATAGCAAGCAATCACAACGCGTGATATATTAGTCTAAAAGTGGAGACTTATGAATACTATTGTATACTACAAAAATAGATCCCTGGCCTTTCATGCGTCGGTCGCCGAGGCACTGCCTCATCTTCAAGAATTGAAGCAAGAGAACAATCGAGCTGCTTTCGATAGCGCAATAAAAAAAGTGTTACCTCAAGTAAAACGATACATCAATCGCCAATTGACAGCGGCACTCAAAACCAATACTTTGTCTGAAGGAAAATACAAGGTCGAAGATTTTATCGACCAACTCTATATCGTCGCCTATGAAAATATTCAAAATTTGACGGACAAGCAAGATCTTCATCGTTGGTTGTTTTCACAAGCAGATAAAATTCTAGAAGATGTTATAATTGAGGAAATATTCGATAGCCTATTTTTTAGAAACATTGACAACTACACGAAGGCAGAATGGGACGAAATGGAAGAAAGGTTTAGCACTGATGGCGATGGCGATTTGGTCATGGAAGAGGAATTGGATGATAACTCTTACTCCAAGAATGATTACATCCTAGAAGATGTCTTTATTGAAGATAAGGACAAGGATATTGTTGAAAATCTCAATGCTAAATTACAGGATGAACAAATAAGTCGACATATCAATATCGTTTTACATGAGCTTCCGTTTCCCATTAGAACTATCTTTGATCTGTCGGTCAGTCAAGCATTTCTTCCTGATGAGATTGCGGAAATCAAACAGATTCCGACGGAAGAGGTAGAGCAACGTTTATCACATGCTAGAAATAGCATTCGCATAAGCTTCGAGAAAAGATTTTCAATGAAATAATGCCGCATCTTATGGTGGATATTTGGGATATGTTTGTTTTTATTTATGCTAGTAGAGTCTCATTTATAAAATGCAATAAGGCTTTCGCAACGAAAGAATGAAGTATAGAGATTATTATAAAATATTAGGTGTCAGCAAAACAGCATCTCAAAAGGAAATCAAAAAAGCCTATCGGAAACTTGCTGCCAAGTATCACCCTGACAAAAACCAAGGCGACAAAGCTGCTGAAGATAAATTTAAAGAACTAAATGAGGCGAATGAAGTAATAGGTAATGCTGAAA
>CAJQNM010000534.1 GCA_905479665.1 uncultured Saprospiraceae bacterium | reverse complement strand
CATTCCCAAACGATGCTATCCTGCACCGGATCCCACTCATAGATCACCTCGGTCCATAGCTTCTTCTGATCAAGGAGGTCAGGATTGCGGCCGGCCTTGATGGCTTCTTCCATGGATTTGGCTTCCCAGGCGATCATTAAGATGTGACCATTGGGCATAGGTGCAACATCGTGGTGAAGACGATGCATCGAATCATTCAGGACAAAATTTGCTAGAAGTTCATTGTTCCAATTTCGCAATTCGACAATCTCGCCGGCACCTCCTGCCCAAATGGGATCATTAACAGCAGAGGTCATGGGCCGCTTGCACCTTACAAGGTTTCCATTGTCTAATAAATAGACAGCATTTCCGGGCACAAAATTAGGCTCATCTTCCCAGGCATGTACAACCTCGCCACAGTTGTTAATCAAGTAGGTTGCTGATTGATTATGCGGATAGATAAGGTTGTAGCCTTCTTGCGTTTTTGATGCCTGATAGCTGGTTAATCCGACCGTATTTTGAGCAGTGACAACAGTCCAGATTAAGATAAATGGAAACCAAAGAAGCTTCATTTTGGATATACTATAGATCGCAAATGTATAAAGGCCATGCGTACGCATGGCCTTTATATACCTTAATTTGCGAACTGCTTTTACTCAGCTAGCGTGAAAGGAACCCCTCCTGGAAAGGTGATTGTACTATTGCCAGCCTCCCCATATGTATTTTCCCAATTAATGGTCCATACTTCTCCATCAATGGAAGAATCGAAGGTCCAGGTATCGCCAAAACTATCAACAAAACCAGTGAACTTCACCACTGCACAGGTTTCACCGAACGTAAGATCAGGCTGGGCAGCAACCGATCCTGCACCATAGCAAGGCGCGTATGCTCCAAATGCCCAATCACTGAAATGATACGTTCCGGCACCTTTATCGAGAATTTCTACCGTACCAGTCACTGTTGAAGCATCACACCAGACACCTGTGGTCGTGTACTCAAATGTTCCTGTCAAATCTGAAGGACATCCGACTGGCATATCAAATGCGAAATGACCTCGGAATCCAGCTCCATTAACAGTTGGAGAAGAATTTCCTGCTCGAAACACCGCACCATCTACCGTTGTAATTGCACCATCTATCGCAAAATTGTCCCCGGGAGAGAGATCTGCCTCCTCCAGGCCAAACAAGCCTAAGAGCTCACCAGAAGATATCGAGATATTCGAGAGAGCTTTGTTGCCATCGCCGTTGGTTTCAAAGTCCCCAGCAGAGAATTCCTTCAATCTGCTTGGTCCCTGATTCCCGTTTACACTCTCATAAGTCACATCCAGTGCATACTGGGCCACCAAGGCTCCACCTTCCACATCGATGAACTCAATATTGTAATCGTACGCTGACCCTGGCACATCAAACAAATTGATCAGTTTACTCGTTTCTGAGATCAAGGCTGGGTAAGCACCCTTTCCTGCATCATCAAAAGTAATTATTGGTTTTAAGTTTTCGTCTGCACAGCTGAAGATGAACAACCCCATACATACAAGAACTATATTAATCTTATTCATAAGTTTTTACTTAATGTTTTAAAACTTCTGTTTAATTAACATCTGCAGAGCCATCGTCCCAGAAAACACGCTCGGTGATTTCCTTTTGAGTGGCATTGGCATTCCGGTTTACGTGCACATCTGGCAAGAAAAACGAAGTTGCAAATTCGCCAACTGAGGTCTCAAGTGCAGGCTGCATATTTGCCGGCTTACCCGTGCGACGATACATATTGTACGCCTCCAGGCCATTGCCCCATAGTGCGATATAGTACTCTTTCATTGCCACATCGAGACGCTCATCATCACTACCAGCAGCATCATACTCAGCCAAGACGAAGGAAACATACTCCTCCACGTCTTCCGGAGATATACCAAAGAGCTCTTTGACTGTTCCAGTCCCGGTTCTTGTCTCTATGGAAGTGGCCATCAGAGCACTCACAAGATCCTCAAAACCTTCCACCTTGGCCATCGAAGCACGAATTCCAGCCTCAACTTCGGTACGTCCAGTAGCAGCATCGCCATTGGCTATAGCCACTTCAGCCTTCATGAAATTCACAAAAGAAGAGAGTAAGATCGGCTCAATACCCTGACCCAAACCTCCAGATGTGCCCGATTGGCGGGTATCTGAAAAGGTCGCATCGTCAAATTGTCCGCCACCGGGATACAATCCATAAGAAGTACGAATCGCTCCATCTGGAGGTGTTCCCTCGCCGTTGCCATGGTCACGTCCAGAATAACCATCATTGCTTACTATGCAATATGGTAAACGAGGATCTACACTTTTCCAATGATCTGGCTGTGCATCCTGGGTAGGCTCAATAGAAAAATGACACGAATAGGTAGTCAAATCCTGCTCAGCAGTCTTCTCCACCTTCCGATAAAAATAATAACTTGCTCGCGGATCTCGCAAGGTGATGCCCTCCGAAATCTCCTTTTCAGAAGCCAACAACCACATGTAGTAATTGGAGAGATAGTCTCCATCTCCCGTTTCATAGTGATTGTTATACATCGAATGTCGTGAATTCGGATTTACACGCTGCGATCCAAAATTGAATTGAAAATCCTCAGACGGATCATCAATCAAATCCGTGATGCCCAGTGCCGCAGATGCTCCAGCAGGATCAACTAGACGCTTTGTAACGGCTGCTCGAAACTTCAACGTATTGGCAAGGGTAATCCACTTAGCAACATCGCCTCCATAAAAATTATCAAAAGCTGGTGCCGGAGCACTTGTGCCTGTGAGCTGTGAGATCGCTGCATCCAGCAGATCTACGGCGGCCTGATAGACGGCAGCTCCATCGTCCGCTTTGGGACTGATCACCTCTACTCCCTGGCCTGCTTCAGAATAGGGCACATCACCCAATACATCGACCACACTCATCAAAGCCCAAGCCTTCATGATCTTTGCAGTGCCTGTATGCACATCGAAGCCATTTTCAAGCGCAATCGCATCAAGGGCATCAATGTCTGGCAGTAGATTGGAGTACACATTAAACCACAAAGCATTAAAGTCTGTGGGTTGGGTCGCTGCACTATAGTTAAACGAACCCATATTATACATCCTTGCAGCGGAGCCGGGTGTTGTTCCTCGTCCTGCTACCTCAAAGAAGATATTAGAAAACGTCAGTTGAATATTATTGTAAAGGTCATTCACACCTGCTCGTTCTGGTGTGACTGCGTTGGGACTATCCTGAAGATCAAGATCCGTGCTATCACATGCAGCCAGCATCAGAACCACCAAGGCTATGACACTCAATTTATTTATAGAATTCATATTAATCATTTTATGGTTTCCTTAAAAAGTGAAACTTAAGTTTACACCATATTTTTTCACTGTGGGAGCCGTTCGAAAGTCAAATCCACGGCCATTACCAACACCTAGACTCAAAACGTCAGGATCGAAGTTAATTCCCTTGGGAAAGTTTGGTGCATTGTACCATAGGTTTTCACCTGAGACAGTGATTGCTGCACGGCCAAAAGGCGTACGCTCCAAAAATTTACTTGGGAGCACGTAAGCAAGAGACACCTCTCTTAAACGTATCGTCGTTGCGTCAAAAACACCACCTTCATCTCCAAAAAAGTATGCCCTGAAGAATGTATCCCCAATGTAAGTCTGGATATCATTTGGAGATCCGTCACCCTTCACACCAGGCATAATAACTGGTACAAAACGATCCACATCGGTATCGACAGTATTACCTCTTGCGAGCAAAGCCGAAACAGTAGATGAGAAAATATCGCCTCCATCTATATACGACCACTGAAAGCCAAAAGACAAACCCTTGTAAGAAAAGTTGTTGATCCAGTTAGCCGTAAAGTTGGGATTGGGATCGCCCATGATACCAAGGTTCCCAGAACTTTGGTATGCTCCTTGGCCATCAACAACAAGATTGCCCTGATCATCACGAATCTTTAATATTCCTTGCATTATGCCATAAGGCTGACCCACTATGGCATAGTTTCCAAGACCTCCTGTGAATCCGGCATTGCCGCCACCCTGCAGTACATCGCCTTCATTGCCAATCTGAATCTGATCGATGCCTTCGGAAATAGCTAATATCTCGCTCACATTCTTAGTGTAATTAAGGGTAATATCCCACTGAAAGTCTCCCTGAACCGGTGTGATATTCAATCCCAATTCGATTCCCTTGTTACTCAATTCAGCCGCGTTCACGGTTGTATTGTTAAATCCTGTTGCAGGATCCAAATTCAAATCGATGATCAAATCTGAGGAGGTACGATCATAAGCAGAAAGGTCAATTCCAATTCGATTTCGCAAGAAACGCGCCTCAATACCGAGCTCAATCTCCTTATGCAGTTCTCGCATCAGATTTTGGTTACCCAATCTACCTGATACATTGTTTCCATTGAGAATCGTACCATCTGCAGCAACAAACCCATTCGTAAATGTATTCAGCACATTCCGCGTCTGATATGGCTGGGGATATCCTGCAGATGTTCCGTATCCGACACGCAACTTAAGATAGTTCAGTACCGTACTATTTTGCAAACTCTGAATAGCATCGGTGGGAACAAATGAGGCACTTACTGAGGGATAGAATACACTGCGGTTTGCTTTCTCTAGCGTAGAAGTCCAATCATTACGTGCTTGGAAATTTAAGTACACGTAGTTCTTGTAACCCAATGTCGCTGTCGCATAGGCTCCCAAGGTATTTTCTTCAGCCGATCCTGAAAACGACTGGTGATTGATAAAGTTTTGATTGGTGTGCAAACCATATACAAACTGATTTGTGGCCACATCAATAAATCCTTCTTGTACTTGTCGACGTACGTTAAATCCAATAATACCGTCTAAAGACAGATCTGGAGAGAGCTCGAACTGATACATCAAGTTTAACAATTGATCAGAAATTCTATTCAGTCGATTTGACGTGTTCAGCAATCCATCTGGATTGTTTGCACCTCCTCGATTCTGAAATCTTGTCTGCTTCAGTGAATACTGATCAAGACCAAGTCTATACATCAACCTGAGGTTATCAGTAAGTTCATAGCCCAATTCAATGGTAGAAAAGAACCGTAACGTATTATCCACGTCTCCTCCATTATTTAGGACCCATCGTGGATTTTGAATACCTCGAGACCCTCTACGGTAGTATACGCTAGATCCATCAAGTGGGCTCTGATAGGGAAGACCCATCAAATCCATTGATCTCGGTGTGAATAGAACAGCGGCAAAGAGGCCGTTGCCCGATCCTCCAAAAGCCGTACTAGTAATAGGTGTGCGGCGATCTGAAGCGACAAAATTGAATGACCCCTTAATAGTCAGGCCGTTTTGCAGTTTGGTTTGGGCACCCAATCCGAAATTGTGCTTCCTTAGGAAGTTAGAAGCTCCTCCTCCTCGCTCTTCATCAAGCTCAGGTGTAAATCCTTCATCATTTAAGTAGCTGTAGGTAGCAGAAACCGATGAATTTGTACCTAAGTTACTTTGGATAGAGACAGATGTATTCGTAGTTACGCCTGGCTTCTCCAGGAATTTCTCCACACTCTCATGAGGCTGGTATACATACTCCGCTCCCTTGTATTCGGGAAAGTCATCGTTATACTGTCCCTGATCATATGGATGTGTGATCAGCACTTGACCATCTCTCTCGCCAATGTAATCTGATCCATAACTGCTGGGTTTGAGATCATCAAAAGCCGCTCCCCAGTTGGAAAAGAACCAACCAAAACCAGCGTTAAAGCCATTTCCAAATGTGTTCTGGTAATCAGGTAGGTTTGCAACCTCTGAGCGACTCAGTGATTGATTGACACTGATTTCCAGGCCTTTGTTGGCACTAGCACCAGTGCTTCCGTTTTTGGTTGTGATGAGGATCACCCCATTACGACCTGCCTCACCGTACAACACGGTTGCACTGAGACCTTTAAGGATAGAAATCTCCTCAATGGCGTTTGGATCTAAATCCAAAAATCGACTGGAAGCTGCTGCACCGCCTGCACCAAAACCAGTGTTAGAACTCGTCTCCGTATTAAACGGAATACCGTCCACAATAAATAGCGGTTGGTTGTCGCCAGTGATCGAGGAGTACCCACGAATAATCACGTTGGTACCTGATCCGGCTAGACCAGAAGTTTGGGTAATGTCCACTCCCGTGGCTTTACCTCGCAAAATTCTCGCGACATCGGCCTCTTGGCTACCAGCGATATCTCCAGACTGAATGGTGGAAACACCATAGCCCAGAGCTTTCTTTTCTCGCTTGATCCCAAGACCCGTGACCACGACTTCGCCGAGTTCGATACCCTCGGACATGACTAGATCCACGACGTTCGAAACGCCGAGTTCGATTTCCTGCTGTTGATAGCCCGTAAAGCTATAAACCAGGGTGTTGCTTCCATCTGGTACATCTAGAGAATATGTACCATCAAAGTCAGCTACTGTACCTACAGTGGTACCTTTCACCAGGATCGAAGCCCCAATAAGAGGCTCACCATCATCATTGGTAAGCGTACCAGTAACTGTTCTTTGAGCAGAAACAAAGCCCACCATAAACAATACTAGTAGTAGAGGTAGAAAGAGCTTTTTCATACTTGATTAAGATTATGTTAAGAATAAATCAACGCGCGAAAATAATAAAAATCCAAAGCCGACCGTTGACCCCGACAGTTAATAGCTGGATTCACCTCAGGAGGAGGTTCGAAAACAAGCGTTTTCTGCCGTATAGCGTAATAGGTAAAGCTTAAGAAATCCTTAAAATTTCCACCCTTATAACAGTTTGAACCGGCAACTTGCTGCCTCTGAAATGTTTTTTTTGACTTTGAGTCCATTTCTGCTCCCATGAGGAGCCTCTTAACCGACTATTAACCAAGCACTAAGACATTTTAACACTGATTATCCGGTCTTTTGAGAAAGAGAATAAACTTTTAAGATCGCAAATATGAAAAATCAAGTTTTTGCAAAGTCAAATTTGGCACTCCTCAGTCTTACCATTTTGGTCCTTTGCCAGGTGCCGCTCCAAGCGCTCAATATTTCTGGCTTTTGGTCGAGTGACCGTCATCAGATCGAGGTAGAAGTCGTGGCAACAGACGCTGGCATCAAAGTACTGCGCTCGGGCCAGGGCAGATGGTATCACTATCAGCGGGTCAATCCCTCGACGTTTCGTGATCAAGAAGGAAACACCTATCGTTTTCGTGATAATGACGATCTGGAGTGGACGAGCTATGATGCGAGAAAAACCTTGCGATTCCGCAAAAAACAGGCTAACTCCTATAAGAATGATGTTCCAAACACGCGCTATCAACGCCGCACGTTGGTCACTCCTCGATCCATGAGAGGCTCATGGGTCGATTACCGTTCGGGAGATTGTCTGGACATTCGTGCACGTAGAAGCTCCATTCGAGTAGATGGCATCGGGATTTTCACGCGAACTTTTCATCCTACTGCAAATGGATTTCGTGACCACAAGGGCAATGTGCTCAGAATTGAAAATGGTCGCCTCATTCATGTTAACCGACGGGGGAGAGTGCAGGGCGTGTTTCGCAGATAGGTTGTTAATTGATAATGGACAATTGATAATGGATAATGGATAATTGTGTTGGGTCATTTGCTTTCGTCTAGGACGACATCGATTTCAAGCTCCCTGTCCTTGCGTAGGACTGTGACCGTGATGAGATCTCCGGCCCGGTGATTCTCGAGAGCGAGAAAAAGATCGTTGTTGGATTCGATCACCTCATTTCCGAGACCAACGATGACATCTCCCAATTCGATTTGACCAGCTTGATTGCGGCGAGAAG
>CAJQNM010000533.1 GCA_905479665.1 uncultured Saprospiraceae bacterium | reverse complement strand
CCCGGGGGCCATGATTCCCGCAGGTTATTCTTAAGACCGCGCAATAGGTGCGCGGCTGCACAGAAATTTATCGGATACCCACGGTAGGCGCGGATCTATTCCGCGCTGGCTTTCTGGATCACTTTCATTTAAGCAGGAATTATCCGATCTTTACACTTGTTAGATAAAATACAAAATGACTCGTTCGACCCAAAGATTTGCAAATTTTGAAAAGGCACTAGCAAGCCTAGGTCGTGGAGTTTCCTTGCGTGAAAATCGTGAACTTACAGAACTCGAAAAGCAAGGTGTAATCCAGGCCTTTGAATATACCTTTGAACTCGCCTGGAAAACAATAAAAGATGTACTGAACGAGCAAAATGTAGATGTCAAATTTCCTCGCGAGTCAATTAAGAAGGCCTTCGAATACGGATTGGTCACCGAAGGAGAACTTTGGCTGGATATGTTGGAGAAACGCAATCTCATGGCTCACTCGTATGATGAAGAAAGGGCTAAGATTGCACTAACTTTGATCTCAGACAATTACTACGAACAACTCATCGAACTGCAGGAAAACCTACATAACCGATGAAAAATCACTTCGGAATTACACCAAAGAGTTATGCTCTTATTCAGGAAGTATTGCTAAGTCGGGCAATGATCGAAAAGGTGGTCATCTTTGGGAGTCGGGCTAGTGGTACGGCAAGAAGAGGAAGTGACATCGACCTAGCCATCTACGGCAAGAAGATAAATCCATCTACTGCCTGGGATCTATCCGGTTATTTAAATGAACGCATTCCTATTCCGTACCATGTCGATGTGGTATCTCCTCATTTTCTAGGCGATCAAGAAATACTGGAAAGCATCAAACGGGAAGGAAAGGTATTTTTTGAACGAATAAGTTGATCAGCAGGTGCGGATCTATTCCGCGCTGGCTATGTTTACTGGCTCCTTTTTCTGAAACATCAGACTTACCAGCATTCCAATTAATACACAACTGAGTACACCGACCGCTCCGTACAAATAACCATTGAGGTCGGTAAAATATTTTACAAATAATGTGATCAATGCTCCACCGATTATTCCAACGAGTGCACCATTGCTATTGGAGCGCTTAAAAAAGATGGCAAGGGCAAATACACCAGCCAGGCTGCCCCCTATCACACCCAAAATTTCCTGAAATAAATCGAAAATGAAATCAACATTTGTGAGGGCAATCCAAATGGCAGTCAGCGTCCCAAAAACGCCCATGACAACAGTGACCACTTTTGCTAGCTTCAAATAGATGGCATCAGAGCGGCCTGGCCAAATCAATTTATGGAAATCCGTAATATATGCAGTCGCAATACTATTCATACTGCTATCTAGTGAAGACATGCTTGCTGCAAAAAGGCCTGAGATCACCAAACCAGCGACCCCTGCCGGCAATTCGGCAACAACGAAATAGGGCAAAATCTCATCCGGTCGCGTACTGCTTATCTCCGTCGGATTTGACCAATAAAAAGCGAATAAAGTGGTGCCCAAACCAAAGAATACCAGAACACCTGGCAGTGTCAGTAAGCCATTTGTCCAGAGACTGCGGGCGGCCTCTTTTTCTGTGCGTACCGCCAAGTATCTCTGAACGACCACCTGATCTGAGGTATAAGGGATCAGGTTCAGAAAAAAGAAACCTAGGATGGCCACCCAGAAAACCAAGTCGGTATGATCCCACCTCCAATCAAGTACTAAAAACTTATTGTGCTCAATCCCAATTGAGATGATCTCTGCAATACCACCATCGATATTTGAAGCCGCCACGACGACGCAGGAGATCGCACCACCCAGCAGGACCAAAACCTGAATTACATCGGTCCAAATGACCGCTTCGATCCCGCCCAAAACCGTATAGATCGTCGCAAAAAGCCCCATGACTACGATGCACAGAACAAGATCAATATTGGTGACCGATGCAATGGCTATGGCCGGCAGATAAAGTACCACACCCATCCGGCCCAGCTGCAGTAAAATAAAGGTGAGGCTGCCAAGACGTCTTATATTTAAATTGTAGCGAAACTCTAAAAACTCATAGGCCGTCGTAATATTAAACCGTCGGAATGCAGGCAAATAGTATTTTACAATGATCGGGACAATGCCTAAAATCATTAAAGTCCCAACCGCCAATCGCCAATCTGTAGCATACACAATCGCGGGAACGGCCATAAAAGTAATAGCACTTAGTTGGGTACCATAGATGCTTATGCCGGCCGCCCACCAGGGAATTCTACCTCCGCCTAAAAAATAATCCTCGGTGCTTTTACCTCTTTTAGAAAAATACAAGCCCATCAATATCATCAGAGATAGGTAGACGATCAGCGTAAGCCAATTGATCCACCCAAAGGATATCCCAGTCTGATGCGCATATATTTCAGGCGATCGAACACCCGGTGCTTTTTCACCATTGATGACCAGCCATTGATTGTCAAAAAAAGCAGTAGGAGCAGTAACCCGGGAACTTCCTTCGGGCATTGTTTCCATCGGCACCCATTGCTGACTTTGGGTATTGAAAGCGATGGTCGCACTATTGAATCCGGGATGGCTACTGGGTTCGGTAAACTCAAGAGTGGCGGCGTCAATACCACCAGGTA
>CAJQNM010000532.1 GCA_905479665.1 uncultured Saprospiraceae bacterium | reverse complement strand
CCCGGCACCATTCGATTCAATCCCGACAGCAAAGACTTTGAAGGTTGGAACGGAGTATTTTGGGCATCGCTCACAGGATTTGAGCTAGCTACGGTAACTGACATCGATGGAAATGAATACAAAACCATAAAAATAGGATCGCAAGAATGGATGGCCGAAAACTTGAGAGTCCGCAGCTACGATTCAACATTTTGTGGTATTTGCGCACCTATACCGATTACCGAGGTACAAGATCCTTCCAATTGGAAAAGTACCACAGATGGAGCATGGTGCCACTGGATCAACAATAGCAGCTATGAAATACCTTATGGAAAACTGTACAACTGGTATGCTGTAAATGACAGTCGAGGCCTCTGCCCCACCGACTGGCATGTACCCAGTGATGCAGAGTGGACCACCATGATCGACCATTTGGGAGGCACATTGGTCGCTGGCGGAAAAATCAAAGAAGAAGGATTTAGCCATTGGGCTAGTCCCAACCAAAGTGCAAATAATAAAAGTGGCTTTACCGTACTTCCTGCAGGCTTTCGTACGGATGACCCCATGTACGATTTCTTCAGCAAAGACACTCGCGGTAATTTTTGGACCAGCACCTCTTCGAGCATCTTTAATGCCTGGTCACGCGAAACTTACTACATCAGTGAAGGTGCAGCAAGAACTGCAGTCGACAAGAATCGAGGCTATTCTGTCCGTTGTGTGCGAGATTGACATGACAATAGATAATCAATTCATCGCACTCAGGTCGCAAGTAAAGGGAATTCATTGCTCCGATTCTGTGATTGAATGCACCAACTCTTCCATGCTTGACAACGTCATTTGCGGTTGGATATCAATCGACTCCCAAATGACACCAGTTCTGTTCAACCATGCAGTCTGAAGGCCGGCGTACATTGCACCGATCACATCCCACTGGTTTGAAGAAACAAAAAGGAAATCATCGGTATCCACTTCCATTTTTTGCACGGCGAGCGCATAGACCTCAGGTGCCGGCTTGAACACTTCCAGCTCGTCGACAGAAATAAGCTGGTCTAGCCATTCAGACACTCCAGAAATACGGGATACCTCCTCGAGCATTTCAGATGTGCCATTCGATAGTATCCCGACCTGGTGGCCAGCCTCCTTCAGAGAGTGAAGACTCTCACTCACGTCGGCAAAAAGCTCTGGCCTCAAAACCTGCCCCAAAATCTCCTGAAAAAGTTTTGGTGAATCCACCTCGTGGATCGCAAACGATTTCTCCAAAGCCTCCCCGGAGACTTGATCGAAGGGCTTGTACACCCCCATAGAATTCATCAACCAGGTAGCTGTGAGCTGCTTAATGCGCCAGGTGCTGATCACACTTTTGAGCTTATGCTCTTCTATTTCAGTAACCTTAATGCCATCCCACGAGACATTAAAGAGGGTGCCAAAGGCATCGAAGCAATATGCGGTGTAATTCATCGATCGGATTTGTCAAATCTGCAAAGAAGCAAGGTAATAAACTCTTGGTCTGGCGAGTCCTAGCAACTTCAAACTTCAACTAATTCCTGAGGCCAAGTAATCAGCAGGAATGAGTGCAACTTCAGGAAATGCTGCAACAATCTTTTTATCGTTAGTGATCAAGCGCCCCTCAATTTCAGTGGCTAATGCGACAAATTGAGCATCGTATGCAGATAAATTTGACGCAAAAGCAGTACGAAGGACAGATTCAGGAGCAGGATCAATGATTCTGTTTTCTACCAAGAGGGAAAAATCAGCATGCATCTCGAAAGCATCTGCTCGGCTGATAAGTTTGTGCCGAAAATGCCGGACGACAACACTTTCAAACTCATGATATACCAGGCTTGGGGCACACCAGAATTGAGTTTTTGCTAGGACTTCGTCACTGCTCTTGCTTTCGTAACCCTTAAAGAGAAAATACACGAGCACGTTTGTGTCTAGCACAATCAAGAGCGTTCGGATTCAATAGCGATTTGAATTTGCTCGTCTGTCAGTACTCCATTTGCCTTATAACTCCGCCTTGATCGAATCTCTTTGATTTCAGCATACGATAGCGGCTTACTGGTCATCACCTGTTCCAGCTGGAAGATAATTTCCTTGTTGAGGCTGCGTTTATTACGCTTTGCGCTTTCCCGAATCTTATGAAGAAGATCCTCATCGATTCCCTTGATTGTTACGTTTGCCATGCTAGTGAAACCAAAACGGTTCCAAAATGGTTCCGCCGGCTTACTTCTGCGTCAAGTTCTCAATTGTCCATTCTCCATTTTCCATTAAAAACTCACTTTCACTCCCGCATAGAGATTGCGCAAGGGTGCCGCCTCATAATATCTACCACCGAAGGCATTGATCCGAATATTGTCAAAGTAGTCCTCACCCAGTAGATTGCGTACCCCGACGTGGACTGAGTATTTTGACCACTGGTACCCTGCCCTCAGGTCAAGAATGGTGGCGGCCTTCACCGTCACGCTATTTTCATCATTGGCAAATAAATCTCCCTGGTGGCGTAGATCTAATGCTGCTGACCAGCCATTTGCCTCCTGCCAGGTGAGTTGCCAAAAGGCATTGTGCTCCGGAACTCCGGGAATCTGTTTATCCGCAATATCTGCATCACCATCTCCAAATCTAAATTTTGAAAAACTGTAACTCATATTTGTGGAAAACGAGGTTGACAACCGTATTTGTGCCGATACTTCGATTCCGTCTCGCACGCTACTGGCAGCATTGCGATAAAAAGTGCGTCCTGGAAACTGCTCAATCTCAAAAGAGATAAGTTCATTTTGTAGATCGATATGAAAGTACGCCAATTGATAGTTTAGTTTTCTAGCCTTTCCCCTCAACCCGATTTCGTAGTGATCGGCGGTGAGTGCCTTTAGATCGGCGTTAAAACCGCCGCTTCCGTCGGGATTTGACGAGAGCTCAGATAAAGTCGGTGATTCAAAACTATGGCCATAGTTCGTATAGATGGTGTGGGCCGGAGCCATTCGATAGCTCACACCCAATGATGGTGATACGTGCCAGTAAGATCGCTCACCCGATTGATCGCCATCGGGGGTGAATCGATCATCTACAGAGGCACGAATGCGATCTAGACGCAGGGCGGTTTCTGCACTCCATTTATCGGAGAGAGAAAAATTGCCCAAGGCAAATAGACCTGCGTTTAAAAACTGTTCGATCTGATCGAAAGCAAGGGCACCTCGCACCCCCATTTCATTTTGAAAGCGCTCCCGCACATCGCGCTGGTTTTCTAGATCCAAGCCCACTGAAACTCGGTGGCGACTGGTAGCCGCTGAACTAAGCTGCAGGTTAGCACCATAAAACAGTCTGCCCAAATCCACCTGGCCCGCATTCTCAAAAGGTAGGCGATTGGAGAAATCTCGGCTGGTCAGAAATAAGCGACTTTCCAATTGCAGCCCCTTGCGAAGCTCTTTGGTCAAGGAGGCTGATGCCACCAGTTGAGAGACCTCTTCTCCGCCGCGGAAGTCAACATTGCGGTCTCTGGCCATCGTGCGATCTGCCACCACTGATTCGAGATTAAGACCTCCTGGATCTTCCGCACGAGGGCTATTGGTGTAGTTTACCAAGAGTGCGAGCAGCCCCTTATTGAGGTCTTTTTCAAAGCGCGACTGCAGTTGAAACACGGCGGTGGCGCTGTTGTCCCGATAGCCATCTTGTGCCAAATAAGATGCCATTCCCTGCCATCTCCAGTCCTCTTTACCATGATTGACTTGCACCGACCCCCGATAGGTGCCATACGATCCAGCCATGAGATTGATCTGTCCGCCCCGATTCCTGATCGGGGCACTTTTCAGAGAGATGAGACCTCCTGCGGCATTGCCATATAGTCCCGAAGCCGCACCTCTTATGACCTCCAGACGTGCGATGTTTTCGGGCGCCAGATGATCGAGTTGACTCTGGCCATCAGGGGTCGTTAAGGGCACGCCATCAAGTAGGATTTTAATGCCACGCACACCAAAAGCTGCACGACTCCCAAAACCCCTCATCGAGATACGCAAGTCCTGCGCATAATTATAAGCGTTCAAATTGAAGATGCCCGGCACCTGGCTCAATTGATCGGCAAGCGATAGATTTTGTCGCACTGCCGCTAGGGAGTCGGCATCGATAATGTATACAGAGCGGGTACTGCGCAACACGGAAGCATCAAGCCGAGTGGCAGATACCGTGATCGGATCTAGGGAGACAAGTGTATCTACACTCATTTGTCCTGACAATAGATGGATGAACAAGCTAAGGCAGGCGACAAGCGTATATCTAATGTAATTCATGGTAACTTAGAAATACAAATGTAGGCCCCCGATTGATATCACCAAGAAAAGATGAAAATGTTTCAGTGCCTAAGGGACCGGCGAATAATAACTTACCGATTTGATACGGCCCCTTTTACCACCATACTTCGTTACTCAAAGCCTTGGATAGCTGGGCTATCCTCGGTTTTCGTGCCTTGTCTGGTGGCAAAATTGGCTCGCCTGAAAACAGAAACTTATTATTCGTCGGCCCCTATGGAAGATTAGTATTGAAAAATTTCTAATTTAAGGGCGCCCATTTGCTTAGGTAAAACTAGGCAAGACACAAGCATTTTTTTTTTAATAACAAGCATTATTTAAACCTAACGAGAATGAAGATACCCGTATCGGTAAAAGTCAATGGGGAAGACTGTAGAAAGGAGGTGGAAGGTCGCACCCTTTTGGTCGATTTTTTACGCGAGGAATGCGGTCTGACCGGCACCCACGTGGCTTGCGACACAAGCAGTTGTGGTGCTTGCACCGTGCTTCTTAATGGTGTGGCTGTCAAGTCCTGCACCCTGCTCGCGGCTCAAGTGGAAGGCGAGGAGGTCGTCACCATCGAAGGCATGGCAAGCAACGGCGAGTTACACCCGATTCAAGCTGCCTTTAAGGAAAAGCATGGCTTGCAATGTGGATTTTGCACTCCTGGCATGGTGATGCTGGCCAAGGACTTGCTCGATCACAATCCCAATCCCAGCCCCGATGAAATCCGTCATGGCCTGGAGGGCAACTATTGCCGCTGCACCGGCTACCACAATATTGTCGAAGCCATCCAATCAGTCAACGCCTAAATAGAGAAGAAATGGGAAATTTTATCGGACAATCAGTAAAGCGCGTTGAAGACAAACGCTTCCTCACCGGAAAAGGCAGGTACACAGACGATATCGTCTTACCTAACCAAACCTATGCTTGCATCGTGCGCAGTCCATATGCACATGCACGTATCGTAAATATCGACAAGAGTGCTGCCGAAGCGCATGAAGGGGTCGTAGCCGTTTTCACGGGCAACGATATTGAGGAGTCCATCGCTGGAGTTCCGTGCGGATGGCAAGTCGACTTCAAGAATGGTGAGACAATGAAGGAGCCACCCCACCCCCTGCTCGTGCGCGGAAAAGCGCTGCATGTAGGTGACGGAGTAGCTGTCGTCATTGCGGAAGACAGACGCACGGCCGTCGACGCCGCTGAGCTTGTCGACATCGAATATGAAGAGCTTGATGCTGTCATCGATATGAAAAAGGCCATTTCTGATGGATCCGCTTTAGTCCATGATGAGGCTCCAAACAATATGGCCTTTGACTGGGAGTTGGGAAACCCCAAAGCAGATGTGGATGCAGCTTTATCTACAGCACATCACGTGACCACACTCGATTTCACAAATCAACGTCTGGTTCCAAATGCCATGGAACCAAGAGCTGTAAACGGCTCCTATGATGCAACCAATGATCGCTACGTGCTCTATACGAGTTCACAAAATCCGCACCTGATCCGACTATTGATGTGTGCTTTTGTTCTAGGCCTACCGGAGCACAAAGTACGAGTGGTCAGTCCCGATGTAGGAGGCGGATTTGGCAGTAAGATTTTTCACTATGCGGAAGAGGCATTGATGATTTGGTGCTCGAAGCAACTGGAGAGACCAGTAAAATGGACGTCGACACGCAGTGAGGCATTTCAGACGGATGCACATGGACGAGATCATGAGACCATTTGCAAGATGGGTTTTGATGCAAATGGTAAGATTGTCGCTTTAAAAGCAACTACCCTGGCAAATATGGGGGCATATCTCTCTACTTTTGCACCAGCTGTACCGACCTATTTGCACGGCACTTTATTGCAAGGACTGTATACCACTCCACTGATCAACGTCGATGTGACAGCGGTATTTACCAATACGACCGCCGTAGACGCCTATCGTGGAGCCGGCAGACCCGAGGCCACCTATCTACTGGAGCGGCTGCTCGATACCGCCGCCCTGGAAATGGGAGTAGATCCAGCTGAGCTTCGCAAAAAGAACTTTATTCCCGCATTTGATGGCGTCAATCAGCCTGGCTATCAGACTCAGGTCGCACTGCAGTATGACAGTGGAAACTACGAGCCCGTATTGGAGCAAGCCATGGCTATGGTCGGCTACGAAGACTTTCGCAAGGAGCAAGCGGACGCGAGAGCCAACGGCAAACTCCTAGGTATCGGCTTTTCCACGTACATCGAAGCTTGTGGAATCGCACCATCAGCCGTGGTGGGATCACTTGGAGCGCGAGCAGGACTATTTGAATCTGCGCAAGTACGCGTCCAACCCACTGGCACTGTCAGCGTATATACGGGATCTCACTCCCATGGACAGGGGCACGAAACGACATTTGTGCAGGTGGTTGCGGATAAGTTAGGCATCCCGATGGAAAGTATCGAGTTGATACATGGTGATTCAGACTCTGTGGCATTCGGCA
>CAJQNM010000531.1 GCA_905479665.1 uncultured Saprospiraceae bacterium | reverse complement strand
AATCACCTAATTACCAAATCACCCAATCACCCAATCACCCAATCACCCAATCACCAAATCACCCAATCACCCAATTACCCAATTACCCAATCACCCAACTCACTGCTCAACCCCCACTCACCGGCGGAATAATCACAATTTCATCATTCTCCTGAATAATCAAATCATCTTGCACGTACTCGGTATTGACGGCAATGGCGAGATGGCGTAATTTTTCAAAGTCAGGGTATTTCTTCATCAATTGCTCTTTGAGGTCTCCCACTGAGATCTCCTCACTGATCTCGTAGTCAACTTCCGATGCGCCGAGAATGTCTCTGGCGATCCCAAAAGCAAGCACTTTGATTTGCATCTTACAAGGTATTTAATTATTCCGCGATCGGTATAAATCCGAATGCAGCAATGATCTGCTCGGCAACTTGCGCCGCGCGCAGATGGGTGTTGTCAATGCGCAAATAGTCCTTTTCGGCCGGAAGTCGGTCGGTCGAATTCATCTGGTGATCACGCTCAAATTCCAATAGTCCTTTTTCGGAGCGCTCAAGATCTCTTTTGCTCGGTTTGTGGATGAGCCGGTTTTCGGTCTTATTGCGCAGTAATCGCTGGTCTAGGCTCGCGCTCAGTTCGACAATGTAAAAACGCCAACCTGCATCCTCAAATTTCTTGCGTAGCGTGGCAACATAGACCCAATCTTCTTCCAATTCAAAGCCCCATACCAAGGTAGAAGTCATACCGGCGATATCGTTGCTGGTGGCCATGGTTGAATAGATGAGCTCACGCACACCATTGTTGATCGCCTTAAACTCTGGGGTGCCCCATCCAGCAAATTGTAAAGCGAGTTCAATCGAGTGATGGTTGATCAACAGAGGATACCCAAGGCGCCTCGTGAGCTCCTGGCCGACAGTCATCTTTCCCACTGCTATGGGCCCGGTGATGAGGAGGAAGTTTTTCATCTCTGGTACTTAGATCAAATGTTTTTTGATGATTTCCCTACAAATATAGATGAAGTATGTACAGGTTTTTGATGTTGTTTTGGGGCTGTGGCAGGAGAGGTATGTAGCCGACGATGTGATATATTTGTATAGTGAGGACAATCTGCATTTGGAGGGCACCAATATGGAAGCAGTAGAACTTCGTAAAGTGATACAGGCTGGGGAGTCGAGCGTAGTGCAATTTAAGCGCCGCGTAAGTGATGCTTACAAAGTTGGGACTGAAATGGTTGCCTTCACTAACTCCCAAGGTGGAATTCTGATAATTGGAGTTGATGATAAGACTGGAGATATTGATGGACTTTCATTTGAGGAGATTCAGGCCACAAACCAGCTATTGGCAAATGCTGCATCTGACAATGTAAAGGCACCCATCTATATCTTCACCGAAACGATTCTTATAGATGGTGGTCATGTTATTGTTGCTCAGATCCCACCGGGAGTGAGTAAGCCACACATGGATAATAAGGGTCTTATCTGGGTTAAGAATGGATCGGATAAAAGAAAAGTGGTCGCGAAGGAGGAAATTGCCAGGCTTTTACAAAGCAGTGGCAACCTATTGGCTGATGAGGAACCGATTCCTGGCACCTCGGTTCAGGACATTGACGAAAAGATGTTTGCTAAATTTTTATTTCTGAAGACTGGGAAGAAAATAGAGGATCTAGATTTACCGCCATCGGCTATCCTTGAGAATATGGGTATGCTCAAAGAGGGTCTCTTGACATTGGGTGGACTGCTCCTAGTAAGTAAGAATCCACAAAAGTTTCGACCGATGTTTAACGTGCAGTGTACAGCGATAGCAGGGACAGACTTGACCTCAACTGTGTACCGTGACAGGGAGGACCCATTTGTGGGAAATTTAAGTGAGCTCTATGCGCAAACGATTTCATTTATCAAAAGAAACCTAAAGAAGATACAAACGCAACCAGGATTCAATTCACGCCAATCCTTAGAAATACCAATCGAGGCCATTGAAGAGCTACTCGTAAATGCATTGGTGCATCGTGATTACTTCATCTTGGCGAGCATTAAAGTCTTTATTTTTGATGATGGATTAGAAATTGTTAGCCCAGGTAGGCTTCCCAATACGCTCACCATTTAAAACATACGGATGGGCACATCAATCCCTCGAAATCCGATTCTCTTTTCAAATTCACGGTACTTCGTACCTTTTGTAGGTGTTGGAAGTGGGATACCAAGAGCACTCCAGAGTGCTCCAAATCTGCGTCTGGTAAATGATGTGGCTCGCGAGTTATTTATAGCCACCATCAAGAGGCCCGAAACAACTTAGGGGCCGACCCATTAGTTCTTAGTACCAGTTCTGTCTTTTTTTCAATATTGGTATTCCGAAGATATAGTGACAATTCATCGAATTCTTGATCTAATGAATTTAGCTTCGATTGAATAGGAGAGGGTCCCCAATCACCCAATCACCCAGTTCCTACAACTTCGCATAAGTCCTAAAAAGACAATATGGTACACCCAAGACATCAGTCTTTGAATCATCTTTTTCGCAAAAAATCTCACTTTCCTGTAATTTCTTCACCAATTCATCGTCTCCCATTTGTATGACCGCCAGCGAATTTCGATCTGAGCTCTTACCCCTAAGCGATACGCTTTACCGATTTGCGATCAGCAAGGTCTATGATCGTGAACTGGCCAAGGATGTCGTACAGGAGGTGTATGCTAAGCTCTGGACGCAGCGAGAAAAGCTGGCAGGAGTACGCAACCTGGAGGCGTGGTGCATACGCTGTACCCGCAACCTGATCATTGACAAACAGAGGGCCAGTAAGAAAACGAGTGATTTGGAAGCAGTGGCCGAGCAGCGTGCTGACAGCCACAGCGATCATGCCCTCTTGCACAATGATCTGGTGAAGCAAATACAAGAACTGATGGGGCACTTGCCCCAAAGACAGCAGGCCGTATTTCGACTACGAGATTTGATGGGGTATACAAACCCCGAGATAGGAGAGATGCTCGAAATGGACCAACCCGAAGTTCGGGTGAATTTGTGCAGGGCGCGAAAAAAAATAAAGGAATTACTTAAACAACGTATAGATTATGGATTGGAGACCAACTGTACTTAAAAAATACTGGGAGGGGGAAAGCAGCCTTGCTGAAGAAGGTGAGCTGCGGTCTCACACCGACCCTGATGATGAGGATGCTGCCTACTTTAAGCAGCTCCGCGATTTTGATCAATTGAAATTGCCAGCTGGCTTTACGGAGGAGCTAATGGCCGAATTAGAAAAATCGGAGGGCACTCGAGTGCGTCCACTGGTCCGGAAACTTTGGAAATATGCTGCGGCCGCGGTGTTGTTTCTCGGAGTGGGACTGACTGTCTTTCGTCAAGCGGAGATGGTGCCCGTGGGAAAAACAATCGTTTACGATGATCCAGCAGAGGCTTTGGAATTTACCAAGCAGACGCTGTTGCTCTTTTCGACTAAAATGAATGAAGGAATGTCCTACACCTATTCGTTGCAGGAATTTGATGGGACGATTGAAAAAGTTAGAAATAATAAATAATAAATTATGAAATATCTATTTATTGCAATATTCACGCTCTCGGTTGGAGTCAGTGGGTTTGCTCAGGAAAATGCAATCAGCAAATATTTTTCGGCCTACCAACAAGATGATAGTTTTACGAAAGTCTCTGTGACCAGTAAAATGTTTTCACTCTTTACCGAACTGGGTTCGGAGATGGAAGAGGAAAAAGAAATCCTCGCTGCGATCGCGAAATTGGAAGGAATCAGAGGAATATTCAAAGATGACGTGTCCAACTCGAAGGAGATGTATGATGAGGCGGTCAAGAAAATTGAGAGCGATGGCAGCTACGAAGAGCTGATGACCGTCGAAAACGGCAAAGAGAATGCACGTTTTCTGATCAAAGACCAAAATGGAAAAATCAGTGAACTCTTGATGGTGATGGGGGGCGACAATGAGTTTATCGCGATGTCTCTATTTGGTGATATAGACCTGAGTGCAATTGCAAAAATGGCGAAGGTCATGAAAATCAGAGGGCTTGAGCACTTTGACAGCATGGGCGACCATTGAGCCGTCTCCGCTATCTGACCTGTGTGAAACAATTTATCACCTGAAGCGTGAATAAAAAGTCCTTATTGATAGTGGCCTGTTTGCTGCTTGCCTTTGCTGGATATTCGCAGAGTCCTACCTTAGAGACTCTGCGTAAATCCACGCAGGCGAGACGTGGCATTTTTCTCTATCCGAGTACCATCCGCATGGTCAATGTTGCCAACCTGGCATCATTCAATGAGTTGATTAAAGGAATCAAGAAAGCGTATTTCTTTTCCTTGCGCTCCGATCGTTTTGATGAGCATGATTTTTTGAAGGTACGAGCAGCCTTAGAAGATGAAGAAGGCTTTGAAAACTACATGACTATTGAAAGAGGGGTCGAGGAGAAATTGTATGTCCTTGGGCGTTCTGCTGAAAATGAGACTGCACTGCTCAGCAGACGCAATGGAAAGTACTATATGGGGATGATTTATGGGCAGATTAATATTGTCAAGCTGATGGATTTGCAACGTGAGCTAAAAGACCCAGGAATCTTGGCAGAAAATCCGTTTCTCGATCAATTGAAAAATATGATGGGGTCAAACCGGGATGAACATAAAGAGCGAGATTCATCTCCCGAAGAAACAGTAGATTCATCAAAGCAAAAAAAGACCTAGCACTTGCCTGTTCTTGAAACCAAAAAGTTGACCAAAAAGTACCGTAAAGTCACAGCGCTCGATCAGCTCGATCTCGCTGTCGAAGCAGGCATGGTGTTTGGCATGCTAGGACCCAACGGAAGTGGCAAGACGACAACCCTGGGTTTGTTGCTTGATGTGCTCAAACCCACGGGTGGATCCTATCAATGGTTTGGGGAGAACCCCTCTGCAAAGAGTCGCAAACGCATCGGAGCCATATTGGAAAATCCATGTTTTTACCCTTTTATGACAGCCACGCAAAATCTCAAGGTCGTAGCAACAATTAAGGAGTGTGCCCAGAGTCACATTGAGCGAGTCTTGCGCCTAGTGGGTCTTTGGGAGCGTCGTGATGATCCTTTTAAGACCTATTCACTGGGTATGAAGCAGCGTCTGGCGATCGCCTCCGCATTGCTCAGTGATCCCACTGTTTTGATTCTTGATGAGCCGACCAATGGCCTGGATCCGATGGGCATTTTTGACATCAGGCAATTGATCAGAGAGATTGCAGCAACCGGGAAGACGATCATGGTGGCAAGCCATCTGCTTGATGAAGTGCAGAAAGTGTGCACACATTTCATGGTCTTGCAAAGGGGCAAGAAACTCTACCAGGGTTCGGTAGATGAGGCATTGGGCGATCAACGTACCATCGAAGTTGCCGCGGAAGATCAGGAATTGCTAGGGCGTCACCTCGGCGAGCTGAGGGGCGTAGAAAAGATGGTGTTTGAAGAAGGATTTTATCGAATCACTCCGGACAATGGTCTTGGCACCGGTGAACTAAATCGATTCTTATTTGATCGTGATATGATCGCATCTCATCTGGTCGAAAAAAGAGCAGACCTGGAGCAGCAGTTTTTGAAAATTTTGGCAGACAGTGGGACAGTAAACGAATGAGAGCTTCTATCAGACTACTTGAAATTGAATGGCTGAAAGTAAAGCACCATCGTCCGTTTTGGATCTTGCTGGGTCTGTATGCACTCTGTGTCGTTGTGGTCTGCAGTGGAGGCAAATTATTTTTACAATACATTGAAAGTCAAGGGGCAATCTTCAACGGAGTCGGTCCAAGCATATTTCCAATTTACGACTATCCGGATGTCTGGCAGAACATCTGCTTTCTGGCCGGCATTTTCAAGGTAGTTTTAGGATTTATCATCGTCATTTCAGTGGCAAACGAAAGCTCCTACCGCACACTTCGGCAGAATATTATAGATGGGCTGAGTAAGCGAGAATTCTATTCCGGAAAGTTGCTTGTTTGTCTGGTATTGGCTGCAGCATCCACATTGCTTTTGCTTTTGATTGGTCTCGCAGTGGGGTCGATCTACTCGAGTGTGCAAGGATTGACTTACATGTTCGATTCGATGGGGTTTCTTCTTGCGC
>CAJQNM010000530.1 GCA_905479665.1 uncultured Saprospiraceae bacterium | reverse complement strand
TGCTGTACCAGGATTCATATTTGATGCAAGCAGACCAACATCCTCGAGCGGTCCGGTTTGTGTCGCCGATTGAGAAAGTATTTCGTACGGAGCTTTTTCCTGAAACATCGCCTGCCGTTGTTCACGATAGGTGAGCGAATTAATTATATCAAAGGCCAAATCCTCTTCCTCCTTGAGTACCCGCAAGCCGGATTGTTCGCCTGATTTTACCATTGCTGGATTGCTGCCTAAAAAAGTCGGTACACCAACCACCTCGCCGTCGACCATGGTAAAATTGAGTGCAACATGATGGCCTTCAAATTTCCAACCCCACTTTCCGGTCAGGCCTGGTTTTCCATAAAGTGCGATGTGATATTGCTCTGGATCGCGCCCGGCATTGTTGGGTTCCAATACTTGCAAAATCTTTTCCAGGGCAATTATTGTTTTTACTTTTTCAAACCCTTCTGAACTTAGACCACTGGCAACCAATTTAAATACCGCGGCAACTTGATCTTCTTTCAGATCTCTTAGGGCTACTCCCGGCCTGCCCACACTTGCCACAGGTAGAAACGTCCAAATCGATCGAGTTTCGTGATCAAATTCAAAGAGGGCCTTGTTTTGATCAAGGGACAATTGGGCCATCAATTCTGTCGCTGCAGCCACCATATCATCCGCTTCTGCACCTGCTGCTGCTCGAGTGAGAAGACCAAGGTCATCCATCCATGTGGCTACGGCATCCGGCCATTTTTCTACAGAGCCCAATCCCTCGGCAAAAGAAAAACCGTGTCCACCGTCCTCATAAATGTGCAGAGCAGCAGGCACTCCGGATGCCAGTAAGGCTTGATAGTAGCGGATGCTGTTTTCCGCAGGTACAGCTTTGTCGTCGGCAGCGTGGATGAGGATGGTGGGCGGTGTATTTTCGTTGACCTGTAGCTCATTGCTAAAATGACGAATCATCTCATCGGAAGGATCGTCACCGAGCAAATTCGTTTTGGATCCTCCGTGGGTCACTTCCGGATCCATGGTAATGACGGGATACATTAGAATGCTAAAATCCGGGCGTGATCCCGAATCATAATGCGTGCTCAAGGTCGAAGCCAGATGTCCACCAGCAGAAAATCCCATGATGCCGAGACGGTCTGGATCGACACCGTATTCGTCGGCTTTGGAACGCACTAATTTCATTGCTGCTTGTGCATCATCAAGCGCTACTTTGTCGCGGCAATCAGCACTCTCCCACTTCGGCAAGCGATATTTGAGTACAAATGCTGCCACACCCATTTCAGAAAACCATTCTGCCATGCTGGTACCCTCCCAGTCGTATGCTAGTATCGTATAGCCTCCGCCCGGACAAATGACCACCCCAGTTCCGTTAGACTCCCCTTCTGGTAGAAAAACCTCAATAGATGGCTCATGCACCTTCGAGATTCTTCTTCCAATGCGCTCATCCATCGCAACTTCTTCCACCTGCTCATTCGCGCAATCGATGGAAGTGCCGTAAAGAGGCACGATCATGCTCTGCGCAAAAGAGGGTAAAATAGGCATGAGAAGTAGGGCACATAAAGGGAGGAGAAGTAGCTGTGATTTCATCTGTTGATCTTTGCGATTAAGATACAACTCCTGAGGAATGTCTGGCAGCGACTTCACGATCAGATCTCACAATACCTGATAGAGTCGAATCTTGGGGTGCCGATCCCACCTACTGAAAGGGCTAGTGCCTCTTCTAATAAATAACCAGGTGAAAATCTCGGTGCAATCTATTATTTACCGCATAAAATGCGGTTTATATAAAATTTGCGGTGAATAAATCATACTTTAGTTGCAAATTAAGCGGTGTATGAGCTACATCTACCAAAGATCAGACTGGCCGGATTTTCACTGGGATGCTAAGACCCTCCTACCGGTGATAGGTGAACTGAGAAATCTACAGGGAGTTCTTGTAGGTAAGGTTGAGAACTTGGGGTTTGACACACGCAACGAAGCAAACCTGCAGACACTTTCACAAGAAATCCTCAAGTCATATGAAATCGAGGGGGAAGTACTCGACACTGATCAAGTAAGATCTTCAATCGCCGTGAGATTGGGTCTTGAGCAGCCAGGACTTGCAAAAACCGATGCTCGAATAGAGGGAGTTGCTGACGTGATGCTGGACGCCACCAAAAATTTTGATGTCAACCTAACCAGTGAGCGATTGCTCGGGTGGCATCACAAACTTTTTCCGAGTGAACTAAGTAATGGAAGACGAATACTCGTAGGGAGCTGGCGAAATGACAGCACCGGCCCGATGCAGGTCGTATCGGGACCCATGGGGATGGAAAGATTGCACTTCCAGGCTCCTCCTGCAGCTGATGTCTCAGGAGAACTGCAACAGCTTTTCAAATGGCTCGACTTCAGACCTAAATCAGATCCGGTGCTCGTCGCAGCGATCGCCCACCTCTGGTTTCTTACCATCCACCCCTTTGACGATGGAAACGGCCGGATAGCGCGGGCAATAACCGATCTTCTGCTTGCCCGTTCTGACAGGCTCACACAACGATTTTACAGCATGTCCGCTCGCATCAAAGCCGATCGAGCAGGATACTATGATATTTTGGAGGAGACCCAAAAAGGATCGCTTGATATTACGGAATGGCTATTGTGGTTTTTTGGGTGCCTGCAAAAAGCAATACTAGACTCTTTAGAAACCACTAAACTTGTGGTCAGGAAACATAGCGTTTTGAGCTCCACCAGAAAATTTCCCTTAAATCAACGTCAACTAAAGATGCTGGAAAAATTACTTGATGGGTTTACGGGCAAGCTCACGTCTTCCAAGTGGGCCAAGATCTGCAAGTGCTCTACGGACACCGCATTGAGGGACATCCAGTATTTAGTCAAATGTCAAATCTTAGTCAAGGCGGAGTCGGGTGGTCGGAGTACACATTATGAACTACGGGGTGAAGAGGGTTAAGGCTTCGCGAGGAAGGGAGGAAAGCTTCGCGAGGAAAAAGAGGAAAATAAACGCGACTCAATCCAAGGTTGGCTTTAATGAAAGTGGAATGGAGGAAGAAGAGGAGGAAGGATTTGCGAGGAAAAAGAGGAAACTAAACGCGACTCAATCCAAGGTTGCTTTAGCGCCTTGAATGAAAGAAGAAAAGAGGAAGGCTTTGCGAGGATTATCGAACGATCCCGCCTCGAAGAGCGGGCAAAAGTGCAGTGCACCTTTGAGAGAAGATAACGGCGTACAGCCCGATGGGAGAGCGAAAACAGATGCGAGCGGACTAAGTCCTACTTGCCAAAAATGCTTTTACGTTTTGGCTGATGCGCTCATTAACATTTTCGGGATCGGCCTTTTGAAATGCATTTCCGGTGATGGTCTCGTACAACTCTATGTAGCGGTCAGTCACCTGCTCCGTAAATGTCACGGGCATTTCTGGCATTTGCTGTCCATCGAGACCTTGGAAGTCATTGGCCATGAGCCACTCACGCACAAATTCCTTTGAGAGTTGTGGTTGGCGCTCACCCTTTTCCTGGCGCTCCGTGTAGCCTTCTGAAAAATAATATCGCGAACTGTCGGGCGTGTGAATTTCGTCGATCAGCGTGATCACACCTTCTTTCTTGCCAAATTCATATTTGGTATCGACCAGGCGCAAACCTCTTTTCATGGCCATTTCTGTGCCCCGCTTGAACAACTCCAGCGTGCAGGCAGAAAGTGTTGCCCAGGTTTCCTCATCTACCAAACCCTGTTCTAAAATTTGTTCTGCGCTAATGTCTTCGTCATGCCCCTCCTCTGCCTTGGTTGCCGGAGTGATGATCGGCGTAGGAAATTGATCTCCTTCTTTCATGCCTTCCGGAAGTGGCACCCCACAAAGCACTCGGCCACCTGCCTGATAGACCCTCCAGGCATGACCTGCCAGGTAGCCACGCACTACCATTTCCAGCATGATGGGCTCACAGCGATGACCAACACTCACATTGGGATCGGGCTGGGCGATAAGCCAATTGGGTACTATATCGCAAGTCGCTTCTAAAAAATGCCCCGCAGTCTGATTGAGCACCTGTCCCTTGTAGGGAACGGGCTTTGGCAAGACATGGTCAAAAGCACTGATGCGGTCGCTAGCCACCATGACCAGTAGGTCGCCGACATAATACACATCACGGACTTTGCCACGGTAAAAACTGGTCTGGTTGGGGAAGGTGAAGTTGGTTTCGAAAATTGCCAAGGGGAAGGTTTTATTGTTGTCGAAAAGTACAGGTTTCGGCTGACTTGTACCCGTCTTTACTCCCAAAATCGTAGGTTAGGAACCGTGAATTCTAGAGATTGACCAACACTAACGTATGAAACAAGGATTAACCTTTCGCCTGGGCCTGATGATGTTTGCCCAATTTTTTATTTGGGGCACTTGGGCACCGACCCTAGGCAATTTTATGACCACCATAAATATGGGTGAATCGATCAATTGGGCCTATTCGCTGGGGCCGATCGCAGCCATAATTGCCCCTTTTTTCCTGGGGATGGTGGCCGATCGATTTTTTGATTCCGAAAAAGTGCTTGGGGTATTGTGCCTGATCGCGGGAGTTGCAATGATTGCCATGCCTGCAGCAGCAGGGTCCTCTATGTTTCTCACTTTACTGTTAATACATGCCCTCTGCTATTTTCCTACGTTGGGTCTTACCGCCTCGCTGGCGTTGACCCACATGACGGATTCGGAAAAACAATTTCCGGTGGTACGTGTCTGGGGCACGATCGGGTGGGTGGCCGCCGGATTACTCATTGGAAAAATGCTGATGGCCGATGCCACTTCACTCCCACTCTATCTGGGTGGCGGCGCCTCCATCTTTTTGGGGCTGTACAGTTTCACTCTGCCCAATACACCGCCTCCCTCTAAAAATCAAAAAACTTCCTGGCGAGAAATCCTCGGGCTGGATGCGCTGAAAGAATTAAAGACCCCTTCTTTCATGGTATTCCTGATTGCTGCGATGTTGGTCTTCATTGCGTTTGGCACCTATTTCCCATATGCACCAACTTACCTATCTCAATTTAATGGCGAGCACGAGGTTTCTTGGTTTGCCAATCCGAGTTTCGAAATGTCTTTTGGTCAAGCCTCGGAAATTATTTTCATGCTGCTCATCCCCTTCTTCTTTAAGCGTCTGGGCGTAAAGTGGATGCTGCTCTTGGGTATGCTGGCTTGGGTGGTCCGCTTCACCTTTTTTGCGGGCGCCGCTGTCAATGGCGCAGTCTGGATGATACTTGTTGGCATCATTATTCACGGCATCTGTTTTGATTTCTTTTTTGTCACGGGTCAGATTTACATCGACAAGCGAACCTCTCCAGCCATCCGTGGTCAGGTGCAAGGGCTGTTGGTATTACTGACCCAAGGAGTTGGCTTTTTTATCGGTACACAGATTTCGGGAGCCTACGTAAATTCACACGGTGAAAACGGAATTTTATCGATGCCTGTATGGCAAACTTTCTGGACCTATTTTGCCATTGCCACGGCGGTGTTTGCGGTGATATTCTTCCTGATGTTTCGGGATGATGGGAAGGGGGTTGAGGAGGTGGTTGGGTAATTGGGTAATTGGGTAATTGGGTAATTGAGGGGGCTACTCCCTAATTTTCACGACCCGTTTACTCGAAATTCTTCCGGTATCGTCTTTGCAGTGAATAAAATAAAAACCTGGCGGCAGTGAGGACAACTCATTTATTTCTATTTGCATAGAGCCACTGTCAAATCCATGTTTTACTGAAAAAAGCAGATTTCCGTAGGTACTAAAAACCGACAATTGAACCGATGTGGCTCGGTCATTTTGGTATGACACCGCAAGTTTATCAATAAATGGATTGGGTGATATTTCTAACGGTGAC
>CAJQNM010000529.1 GCA_905479665.1 uncultured Saprospiraceae bacterium | reverse complement strand
CAAGGATGCGGTAGCCATCATCAAAGAACGACATGGCGTCGACATCGATCCAGATGAGATACCACTCGAAGACCCAGAGACCTACACGCTCTTCGAGCGCGGAGACACCATCGGCATATTCCAATACGAGTCTCCGGGCATGCAAAAGCATCTCAAAAACCTAAAGCCCAATAAATTTGAAGACCTCATAGCCATGAATGCCTTGTACCGGCCCGGGCCGATGCAATACATACCCAACTTTATTGCCCGTAAACATGGTCGTGAAAAGATCGAGTACGATCTGCCCGCCATGGAAGACATCCTGAGGGAGACCTACGGCATCACGGTCTATCAAGAACAGGTCATGCTACTCTCCCAGCAACTTGCGGGATTTAGCAAGGGACAGGCCGATGCCCTGAGAAAGGGGATGGGAAAGAAAAAGAAAAAGATCATCGACGAATTGTGGCCCCTGTTTTTAGAGGGCTGCACCAAAAATGGTCATCCTCAAAATAAGGTCGAAAAAATCTGGACAGACTGGGAGGCCTTTGCATCCTATGCTTTCAATAAATCGCATTCTACCTGCTACGCCTTGGTTGCATTTCAGACTGCCTACCTAAAAGCGAATTATCCAGCTGAATTTATGGCCGCTGTACTCACGCACAACAGCAACGATATTTCGAAAATTAATTTCTTCCTCCGCGAATGCAAAGCTCAAGCCCTCGATGTACTTATTCCGGACGTAAATGAGAGCGCACATAATTTTTCTGTAAATAAAGAAGGCCAAATTCGCATCGGACTCTCTGGAATGAAAAATGTCGGCGGCACTGCCGTAGAAGAATTAATTCGAGAGCGTGTTGCCAACGGTCCATTCCTCTCATTGCTCGATATTGTGCGGCGGACCAACCTGCGCATGGTCAATAAAAAATGTCTCGAAAACCTTGCATTGGGAGGCGCTTTCGATTGTTTTCCAGATGTATCGCGTGAGCAATACTTTGCCCCGTCCGATCGCTACGACACATTTATCGAACACGCCTCTCGCTATGGCCAAGCAGTACAAAAACAACAAGCGGAAAGTGCCACAAGTCTTTTTGGCGAAAGTGGTGAGATCCTGGTGCCCGAGCCCGACGTGCCCGAAAGTGCGGACTGGACGAGCATCACCAGACTGACCAAAGAGAAAGAGGTGATCGGTATTTATGCCAGTGGTCATCCACTCGACGCCTACAAAATGGAACTCGAGAATTTTGTCAATTGCGAGTTGCTTCACTTCGATCGGGTGCAAGCTCCGGGACGCCAACTCAAGATCGCAGGCATACTCACCTCTGTCATGCATGGGGTAAATCGCAGAGGCAATGGCTATGCGCGTTTTACCCTGCAAGACTACAATGGATCGGTCGAGCTGTACATCAGTGGTGACGAATATCAAAAGCACCGCGGCTTTATTGAAGCAGGCAAGGTGGTATTCATCGACGGCGTTTTCAAAAGTCGCTACAACAGTGACGAACTCTTCTTCAATCCCCTGCTCATACGCCTACTCAGCAGTGTCAGCGAAGACCTCACCAAATCAATTACCATCAAGATGGCGCTCAAGGACATCAACGAAGCACTGGTGAGAGATCTCACGCTTGCCTTTGACGAGCACGAAGGCGAACACGAAGTAACGATGCTGGTGGAGGACAAAGAAAAAGACTTGCTGATGAGTTTTACCGCCGAGAAAAAGCGCGTACGCATCGACAGCTTTTTTGTGCAGCGCCTCGAAAAATTAAATATCCCGTACAAACTCAATTAGCTTTTTCAGCGTTATAAACGGGAGATGAAGTATGTGTGTGCACTGTTTTTCCTCCTCAGTGCCTCCTATTTGGTGGCGCAAGAAGACGTTATTGTCCACGACTTTGCGTCTCTCTCCCCCCATCTTGCTCATCAAAATGATACCGTCTACATCGTCAATTTTTGGGCTACCTGGTGTAAACCCTGCGTAGCGGAGTTGCCCCATTTTGAATCCTTGACGGAAAATTTTGCCGACCAACCGGTAAAGGTGCTTTTGGTCAGCCTCGATTTTGAAAATCAGATTGAGTCCAAACTCAAGCCTTTTCTGGCCGAACACCAACTCCATTCAGAAGTCGTAATGCTCTATGAGCGAAACCCCAATGACTGGATTGATCAAGTCGATCCGAGCTGGAGTGGAGCCATCCCGGCCACCCTCATTTGGCAGAACGATAAACGAAAATTTATTGAAGGTTCTTTTGAAAACTATAATCAACTCGAAGACATTATTCTTTCATATATAAAAATATAATTATGAAAAATCTCACTCTTGCAACATTCCTTCTGGGATCATTCATGTCGATTACCAGCTTGGTTGGTCAAGGCTACCAGATTGGAGATCAGGTAGCCGATTTTACCCTCACAGGTGTCCAAGACAATCCGATCACCTTTAGCGAATATATGGGCGAAGCTGGAGCCATCGTCATCTTTACATGCAACACATGTCCATGGGCAGTCGGTTACGAAGATCGCATCCAAGAGTTGCATACCGATCTGGCCCCAAAAGGCT
>CAJQNM010000528.1 GCA_905479665.1 uncultured Saprospiraceae bacterium | reverse complement strand
TTCTTCTACCATTAGTGCTGACATATGTATCCGAGACCTTAACGCACTTAAATGGGTTTTTCAGCGAATATCACGTATATTTGATATCAAATAGATACGTATGTCTGGTAAACTAACACTTTCCATTGACAAAAAGGTGGTCGCGATGGCAAAGCAATACGCAGCTGCACAGGGCCGAAGCCTCTCGAATCTTGTGGAAGAGTATTTAAAGTCTCTGGCGACTCATACTGCTGAGGGGTCGTCAGGCTCTGACGATCCACTGGTAAGAGAACTGTGGGGATCCGTGCCGTATAAGACAGATCTAACAGACAAAGAACTGCTCCACAAAGCGCGCATGAAGAAACTGCTATGAAGGTCTTCTTAGATTCAGACGTAATTATAGATTTCTTGACCAATCGACAGCCATTTGGAGATGCTGCAAAAGCAGTTTTTGATTTGGGTTCCGGAGGTAAAGTCGAACTTTTTACTTCAGCAGTTGTGATAGCCAATGTGCACTACATGGTGGCAGTCCTTTCAAATAGGAAGATCGCTCGTGATAAGGTTGGCTTATTGATGCGTCTAGTTCAGATCTGCGCCTTCACAAGTTCTATTTTAGAACAGGCTCATCGTTCCGGTTTTGGAGACTTTGAGGATGCCATGCAGAGCTTCTGTGCAAGTCATCATTCCATACCTCTTCTGGTTACAAGAAATATAAAGGACTATAAAAGTAGCGATCGAGCGATCATGACTCCGGCACAACTGGTGGCCAAGGTCGGGGTGATCTAAATCCAGAATCGGGTCTTATCTTAATGTTTCTGCCATTGCAGACCATATCATTACCTTAGTCGGCGCTAGTAGATCGAATCAAATAGTTTTAGTAATCAAGTCTGATAAGATTTTGATTTCACACGAGGCGTCAAAACGTAGACAGGGCAGTAGCCCTGGCGAGGCTTTGCAACGATGTATGGGATCAAAAGACATTTGAATTGGTACTATGAACTAATGGGTCGGTCTACTAATGTTACGACTGTATGCCGAGATATGTGTGCTTCATACTATTTATCTGCACGTTTTGCCTGGAGCTCAATGCGCAGAATCCATTCGACCTTAAGAGCAGGTTGAAAGGAGGGGCTGCTGTGCCTGACACTGCTGCGGTCAATGTAGCGCCCTCTGAGGTAACTTCCGCAGAAGAGATCGATGTGGAAGACAGCGTGAGTGAGCTGGAAGTTGCCACTGTAGAGAAAGAAGATCCAGCACCCCTACTGGATCCAGCCAAGCCAATACTTGAGCCCATAGCAGAAGAGCCTAAATCAGAAGAACCTAAACCCGAAGAAGCTCCGATATCGATACCTGAGGGAAAAGTTACTGCACCTTTGACACCTTTGGCTCCACAGCAGACATCGACGCCACCCGGTTTTTTTAAGAGTGTGAAGGCATGGAATGCCAATCTTAGCAGGAACTTAGCATCCGCTACTGGACAAGGAAATAGTGCTGGCAACCAAAATTTACTCTTTGGGATATCACTTTTCATCCTCCTTCTGCTGGCGGTCTTGATGGTGCTGAATCGGCGCATGTTGCGTGATGCATATCGAGCGATGAGCAATGACAACTATTTGAGATTCTTGTTTCGGGACTATCAAAATAAGTTGTGGATCTACCGCACGTTTTACCTCTACTTCTTCATCAATGCGGGCTTCTTCATCTACCTCACAGTCTCCATTTCAGCCGGTGCCGATCGACCTTCTATTGCTGTTTTGCCGATGGCGATTGGATTGATTATGCTGGTCTATAGTTTGCGCCATGTGGTGTTGCAGATCATCGGCAGCTCATTTCCAGTCTCGAAGGAGACAGAGCTGTTTGGCTTCATTATAATGCTCATCAATATTGTCTTTGGTTTGGTCTTGACACCAATTAATTTAGGGCTCGCCTTTGGACCTCCTTTTCTTCTTAAGACATTGATATTCATAGGTTTAGGATTGTTTATTTTTCTATATATTTTTCGCCAGCTTAAGGGCTTGTTCCTTTCCAGCCGTCTCTTGGGTACCTATTTGTTTCATTTTTTTCTGTACTTTTGCATCGTAGAAATTGCACCACTGCTGGTCATAGGGAAACTAGCGAGTACACATTTGGGAGTGCATTAGTTTATTGATCAAAATTAAATTGCATGTCCACTACGAGCGCTGAAGTGAAATTGAGGAAAGTCAAAACAATTTTGGTTTCCCAACCGCAACCAGAGAGGTCTCCATTCTTCGATTTGGGCAAAAAACACAAGCTGAAGATAGACTTCAGATCCTTTATTCACGTAGAGGATGTGACTGAGAAAGAATTTCGCAAGACCCGGATTAGACCCGAGGAATTCAAAACAGTAATTTTCAGCAGCCGCAACGCGATTGAACATTTTTTTCGCATCAGCGAAGAGATGCGCGTAAAGATCTCCCCAGATACCCGATATTTCTGTCTTTCGGAAGCAGTGGCCAACTACCTGCAGAAATTTATCGTGTACCGCAAGCGGAAAGTATTTGTCGGTAAGCGCACCATCCAGGATCTCGGGAATGCTTTAAATAAGTATAAGACGGAGAAGTTTCTTCTTCCCTGTTCAAATTTGGGCAGCAAGCCGATCGTCGAGTACCTCACTGAAAACGAGTTTGATTTTCAAGAGGCCATGATGTACCGAACGGTTGCCAGCGATCTTTCAGATTTGAGAGATATCACGTACGATGTTTTAGTTTTCTTTAGTCCACTAGGCATCGAATCATTGTATGAAAACTTCCCTGATTTTCAGCAAAACGAAACGCGGATCGCTGTTTACGGCAAAAGTACCCAGCGTGCGGTCACGGAAAACGGGTTGGAGATCAATATCAGTGCACCGGCACCGGAAAGTCCTTCGATGACCATGGCATTGGACAAGTACATTAAAGAGGCAAATCAATAGTATTCGACTACACTTCTGACACCGTACGCAGCGCACTGGCGCATCCACTACCTGGAGCTTCAGCACATCAGCAACTGGCCCCACGCGGTAGACTTGACCATTCCATTTCTCCTCTGGCACGAGTAGCAGCTGTTCTTCTACTAATCTATCCTCAAGATGATGTCTTATCAGGCGTCTTGATTGAGCGAAAGGCGCATCCATTTGATAAGCACAGTGGTCAGATTTCATTTCCAGGTGGTAAAATGGAAGCTGAAGACGATTCATATGAGGCGTGTGCTTTGCGCGAGGCCAACGAGGAAATTGGACTGGTGACAAGTCTTGTAGAGGTCTTGGGGCATCTGTCGCCACTTTATATACCGGTCAGTCTCTTTCAGGTGCATCCAGTCGTCGCTTGGTCGCACTCTGCTCCCTCCTTTGTGCGAGAGCCAAGTGAAGTAGAAAAAATTATCACGTTTCCCATTGCAGAATTCCTTGGCGAGGGAAAGATCCTTACCAAAGACCTTGAGATTCGCGAGGGTGTCCTACTGCCGCAGGTGCATCATTTTTCTATACAGGAAAATGTTGTCTGGGGAGCAACCGCAATGATGATGAATGAGCTGAAGATCGTGCTTGAAAATACGGATCTGCAGGGGTAGATGGACATCAGGTCTCGGCACCTCCCGGAGTTCGCAGCTTGTGCACGCGAATCGTATCTATCTTAGTGCTACTGACACTCTTTATGATAAATAGATAGTCACCTAGCAGTAGTTCTTCTCCTTCTTCAGGAATATTTGCCGTCGTCATGACCAGATACCCAGACAGTGTGTTATACTCCCCTTCAGGCAGGTTAAGATCCTCGTATTTTTCGTTGAGGTAGTCGATTTCTAATCTGCCGGAGAAGATCCATTCCGTCTCGGAGATTTGCTGCTCAATGTGCTCTTCGACATCATGCTCATCCTCGATTTCGCCAAAAATCTCCTCCAATATATCTTCCAGGGTTATGACACCCGACGTGCCGCCAAATTCATCAACCACGCATGCGATGTTCTTTCCCACTTTGATAAAAGAATTCATCAGATCATGGACATTCATCACTTCAGGCACGAAGGAGATTTTTGACAACACCGACTTCAGTCGTTTGGGTTGCTTTAACATCTGATGGTGATGGATATACCCCGAGACATTGTCGATCTCACCCTGGTAGGTCAAAATTCGGGACAGTTTACACTCATCAAAAAGCCGAACGAGTTCCTCCATACTGGCATCTTCATCCACAGCAACGATCTCATTGCGAGGTACCATGCAGTCACGCACCTTGGTCTCCTTAAGTTTGAGGGCATTTCTAAAAATTTCGGTGTCTACCTCTTCTTCTTCACTGCCTTCAAATTTGTCTTCGAGGTAGTGTTCAAGATCGACCCTGCTGAAGGTGTAGATATCGTCTGACAGGTCTTTTTTAAAGATGAAACGCAAGATCAAGTTGCTGAGTCCGGTCATGATTGCTGTAGGCACAGTGAGCATGATTTTGAAAAACTGCAGCGGATAGCTGAGCACATGCATCATCCGATCTGCAAATACTCGAAAAATCGTCTTGGGTAGAAACTCTCCGAAGAGAAGGACTACAATAGTGATAATCAAAGTGTTGATCAGCAAAGAAGTAATCCCATTATGATCAAAGGGAAGGAGATGCTCTGTAAGCAGACGAGTCATTAAAGTGGTGAATACGACAAGCGCAATGTTGTTGCCCACCAGCATAGTCCCCAAGAAGTCACGGGGCTTCTCATAAAATCGACTGAGGATTCGGCCCTTCAGATTCTTCTGTTCTTTCAGGAGTTCGATCCCAATCTTGTTTGCCGAGAGATAAGCAATTTCAGATCCGCTGAAAAAAGCCGAAAGAACCAAGAAAGCAACAATGAAAAATAAGAGTGTACCCATTCGTTGGTTTAGTTCTTAAATTCTTTTTCCATGTCGTTGACTTTCACCCGACCACGCACGGCATAGAGTTGGTATTTTGAAAAATTCGAATTGGTCTCAAAGCCATTGGCATAGATTACCTCATCGGGTTTGGTGATTTTCACAAAACGTGTGGTTGATGCCGTTTGGTCACGTTCGTTCCAAACCAATTCAGAGGTCTCAAGCACTTCATCCATCTTATTACGTAGTACCACATTCTGATAGACAATCATCTTCTGGGTACGGGGAAAACGGTCGCCTTTTTCTGCATCTAAGGTGCTTTCTACATTGCCGTCACGATCCAAAAAATCAATGTGCACTCCATCCGGAAACTCATCTCGCTGATCAGCACGATTGATGTGACGTCGCAATGTGGGAGCGGTGAGTCGGACACGCACATAAGCAGAATCACTGTATAAGATCTCAATCTTAGTACCTACTTCGACTCGGGCATCACCTTCTTCAAATAACGCATCGATCTCTGCAATATCATTGACGCATGAATTACCCAAAATGCCTAGCATACCGACTACTGCCAGAAAAACAGCTTTTCTCATCGTATCAGAGTGATGTCGCCCGTAAAGGTAAGGGTTATGTCGTCAACAAATTGGATTTCGGCGAGGTAGACAAAAACACCAGGATTCATTGGTTCGCCTCTCAAGGTTCCGTCCCAGCCTGAGCTGTCATCGTTGAGGGGCAGGTCGGTGCCATCAAAAACCATCTCACCCCACCGATCAAAAATTCGCATGCGGCGCAGTGATTGAGCGGCCGGACCGGCCAAGACAGAGACCCGATCATTTGTGCCGTCCCCGTTGGGGGTGATGACATTGGGCACAAAAATCGGTCTATCCAAGACCACATTGATCTGTACGGGATCGCTTACCATACAGCCATCAGGATTGGTGATGGTGAGCACGAAAGTGGTGTTTTGAAAAGGGAATGCACTCGTATTTGGGCAATCAGCACAATCGACTAGCTCGGGAGGAGACCAGCTGTAGGTGACATCTTGAGATGGTGTAAATGAGCTTGATAAATTGACAGGAAATCCCAGGTTGATCGTCGTGTCGCGATCTGCCTCAAGGATGATTTCTTCTGGCTGAAGGATATCTTGTCGGATGGTATCAATGCAGCCATTGTCATCGCGCAGCATGACCAGATAGTCGCCGGCACCAAGACCCTGAAGATCTGGAGAGGATTGAAAGTTGGTGCCATCTGTCGAAAATTCATAAGGAGGAATCCCACCAGTAGGCATAACACTGATCACCCCGGTTTCATCACCGAAGCACACTACGTCTCTAAAATCCGCGATAGATAGCCCGATGGGAGGTGGCTCCACAATGGAGGCACCAGCGGTCTGGACACATCGATTCCCATCAAGTACCGTCAAAGTATAGGAGCCGGCAGGCAGATCCTCAATCGCTCCAGAGGTGCCACCCTGACTCCACTGGTAGGTATAGTCACCGACCCCACCAACAACTGTGGTTCTTACCTGTCCGTTGTCAAATCCAAAACAGGAGATATCGGTGGTGTCTACGGTTATAGCTATGATATCGGGCTGGTCGACGACAATCCAATTGAATCTGCGACAGCCCAAGGCATCGACGATTTCAACTAATTTGGTGCCGAAGCTTTGATTGCTCAATATGGGATTGGGGATAAAATTGCCACTGTTATTCCAGTTGA
>CAJQNM010000527.1 GCA_905479665.1 uncultured Saprospiraceae bacterium | reverse complement strand
TTGATACGCTTTGGAGACTTGGGCCATGAAATGCCCGGCGTGATACTTGAAGATGGCAGTCAGCGTAGTGCTGCAGGATTTGGCGAAGACTACGACAGTAAATTTTTCAGCTCTGACGGAGTGAAGCGTCTGGCTCGCTGGGTGGCAGAGCAGGGTGCTGAAGCCCCAGTAATCTCCAGTGATGCTCGACTTGGCTCACCCCTTGCTGCGTGCTCCAAAATAGTCTGTGTGGGTCTTAACTACGCTAAGCATGCGGCCGAAAGCGGTATGGATACCCCAGCGCAACCCGTCTTGTTTTTCAAGGCTACCAGTGCTATTGCAGGTCCTTTTGACAAAATCATCATACCACGTGGAAGTGTCAAGAGCGACTGGGAAGTGGAGCTTGGCGTGGTGATAGGTAAGCGCACAAGCTATGTGGAAGAATCGCAAGCCCTTGATCATGTAGCGGGATATCTGGTACACAATGATGTGAGTGAGCGAGAGTTTCAATTGGAACGTGGTGGCCAATGGGTCAAGGGAAAGAGCAACGATACGTTTGCACCCCTGGGGCCATGGTTGGTGACCAAGGATGAAATTAGCGACCCCCAAAATCTCGACCTATGGCTTAAGATCAATGGAGAAACACTCCAGTCGAGCAATACGTCCGATATGGTTTTTGGCGTCGCACATCTGATCAGCTACATAAGTCAGTATATGACCTTGTTGCCTGGCGATATCATTTCGACCGGAACGCCTTCAGGAGTTGGCCTGGGTTTTGACCCGCCCCGATTTTTTCAGCATGGTGATGTCGTTGAGCTTGGGGTCGAGGGCCTGGGTGTCTCGCGACAAGAGGTTATTTCTTACGAATCTACTTTAGGGAACCTCTAACTTAAAAGAGCAATGAAAATTCACGACCAATACGACTACGATGTGTACCGCCCCGCCGCTGATCGGTATGAACAGATGAAATACCGACGCTGTGGAAGAAGCGGTATACGGCTTCCACTTCTTTCGATCGGGCTATGGCATAATTTTGGGCATACGGACGACCTGGAAGTGGGACGAAATATGCTACGAACGGCCTTCGATCATGGTATTTGTCACTTTGATTTGGCAAATAATTATGGACCACCTTTCGGGGCAGCCGAAACAAATTTTGGTCGAATTTTCCGGGAAGATTTTAAACCCTACAGAGATGAGCTGATTCTCTCATCGAAGGCAGGTTGGGATATGTGGCCTGGTCCATATGGCAATTGGGGCTCTAAGAAATATTTGATTGCCAGCCTCGACCAGAGTCTTCAGCGCATGGGAGTTGAGTATGTAGATATATTTTATCACCATCGTCCAGATCCGCAGACTCCACTTGAAGAGACCATGGGCGCCCTTCATCAAATTGTACAACAAGGAAAAGCGCTTTACGTTGGGGTCTCCCAGTACAGTGCAGAGGAAATGATGAGGGCATCTTCCATTCTGTCAGAAATGGGATCTCATTGCCTCATTCATCAACCGCGATACAGCATGATGGATCGTTGGGTAGAAGATGGCCTACTCGATGTATTGGGAGATCGCGGCATCGGTGCGATTGCCTTTTCACCCCTGGAGCAGGGACTGCTCACGAATAAATATTTGGACGGCATCCCTGAAGATTCACGCGTCGCCCGTGATGGCCGCTATCTCTCCGAGGAGCAAGTCAAGGGAGATAAAATCAAACAGGTGCGAGCGCTAAATGAGATTGCTCAAGCACGTGGGCAATCAATGGCACAGATGGCCATTGCCTGGTTGCTGAAGGATGAGCGCATTACCTCGGTGCTGGTTGGTGCGAGCAAGGTGGAGCAGATGTTGGATAATATTAAGTCGCTGGAAAATCTAGATTTTAGTGGTGATGAACTCTCGAAAATTGAGGAAATACTAAAGAAATGAAAAATGAAAAACTAGTCCTCGCAAAACGACCCATGGGTTTGCCAGCTGCGGATACTTGGGATTTGCAGTCAGAAGAAGTTTCCGAAATAGAAGAGGGGCAAATCCTAGTGGCCCAAAAATACATCTCGCTTGATCCTGCTATGCGCGGATGGATCAACGATCGGCCTTCCTATATTCCGCCCGTAGAGATCGGAGCAGTGATGCGTGCCGGGTCTGTTGGTGAAGTGATAAAAAGCAAACACGAGAAATTTAATGAGGGTGATACGGTAACCGGCTGGGGAGGCGTGCAGCACTTTGCGGTGAGCGATGGCAAAGGATGGTTTAAGGTCGATCCAAACCTAGCACCTCTGCCCACCTATATCAGTACGCTGGGCATGCCTGGTATGACAGCCTACTTTGGCATTTTGGAAGTAGGACAGATAAAAGCCGGTGAGACTGTGCTGGTTTCGGGAGCGGCTGGAGCAGTAGGCAGTGTCGTGGGGCAGATTGCCAAAATCAAGGATTGCCGAGTTGTCGGTATTGCCGGCGGGCCAGCTAAATGTGCCTACATAGTTGACGAGCTCGGATTTGATGCTGCCATAGATTACAAGGCAGGCGGGGTCAAGAAAGCCATGCGTGCAGCATGCCCAGATGGAGTGGATGTTTATTTTGACAATGTGGGAGGAGATATTTTAGATGCGGCTTTGACCCAGATCAATCGTAAGGCACGGATAGTCATTTGTGGAGCTATTTCGCAATACAACAACAAGGAAGCTGTTCGTGGCCCGTCAAACTACTTATCCCTGCTGGTGAATCGGGCACGAATGGAGGGCATGGTTGTTCTGGACTACGCCAAAGATTATGGCAAGGCTGCAATCGAAATGAGCGGCTGGATGCAAGCGGGTAAATTGAAATCAAAGGAGGATGTCTATGAGGGGATTGAGAATTTTCATGAGACTTTCCTGCGGTTATTTAGTGGAGAGAAAATGGGGAAGCTGGTGCTGAAGATGTAGTTGTAGTTAATAGTTATTAACTATTAACTATTAACTATTAACTATCAGTTATTCCAGTGCGCATCAATTACTGCTTTTATATGAGGATACTTTTCATCCGTTTCGTTGAGCTCTTTTCGCATGGCAATAAGCTGATCCTTTAGATTGGAGATAATTGCCTCGTGCTCAGGTTGGCCATAGAGGTTATTCATCTCTTTGGGATCATTTTTCAGGTCATAAAATTCCCATGCGGGTGGAGTATGATTGGTGAAGTCATTGCCCCAATTGTTTTTATTCCAATCTGCTTTTGGATCGTCCGTATCGATGTAATACCGGCCATAGAAAAATATCAGCTTATGCGTTTTGGTTCGGATGCCAAAGTGAGCGGGGTTTTGGTGTCGATGAGCCAAATGCATCCAATATCGATAGTAGGTAGCTTGCTGCCAGTCGGCGGGTTCAGTGCCAGACTCAAGAATACGCTTAAAGCTTTTTCCCTGCATGTATTCCGGGGCCTCACCTCCAGCCATTTCGATAAGGGTTGGGGCAAAATCGGTATTGTTGATGATCGCATCTGTGCGACTACCTGCTTCGATTGACTTCGGATATCGAACGAAGAAAGGCATCCGCATCGATTCCTCGTACATCCATCGTTTATCAATATAGTCGTGCTCACCCAGCATGAATCCCTGATCACCCGTGTACACGATAATGGTATTGTCGAGCAGGTCCTCACTTTTGAGATAATCAATCAGCTTTTTCACATTGTCGTCTACACCCTTTACGCAGCGGAGATATTTTTTGAGATAGTCCTGGTAGACCATACTGGCATATTCTCTCTCTTCCTGATCTATTGCCCACCTTACCATTTCAGCATCTTGAATATCACTGGCATTTCGATAGTTCTTATAGATGGTAGAATCGTTCCAGTAAATATTCATCGCTTGGTTTCGGATCAGATTGCGACGCGAAACAGATGAACCAATAACTCTGGTCAGCGAATCATTTCGGCCTCTTGTTGCTTCAGAGCCATGGTTTTGTCTTTCGTATAGACTCTCGGGCTCTGGGATAAAGATCTCGCCTAAATAATCTTCATATTTCGGATTGTATTCGAAATCGTCGTGTGGCGCCTTAAAATGGTGCATGAGAAAGAAAGGTTTTGACTTGTCCTTTCTGTTTTTCAGCCATGATAAACTGAGGTCTGCGATGACGTCAGAGGAGTGACCTTGGGTTTTGATTTGATTGTCCGGCCAATCGTGAGAGCCACGAACACGAAAGATGGGATCAAAGTATGTGCCCTGGCCTGCCAGCACCTGATAAAAATCAAACGCAGCGGGTTCTTTTTTTAGGTGCCACTTGCCGATAATCGCAGTCTCGTAGCCTAGTTTTTTTAATTCCAGCGGCAAGTATTGCTGATCAGATCCAATCGATCCGCCCAGATCCAATACACCATTGGTTTGATCTCTTTGCCCGGTGATGATAGCCGCTCTACTTGGCGTGCAAATAGAGTTGTTTACAAAACAATGATCAAAAATGATGCCCTCGCGGGCAATTTGATCCAAGTTTGGAGTGGGATTTAGCGATGCGAGTCTGCTGCCATAGATGCCGAATGCCTGCGACGTATGGTCGTCAGACATTATAAAAATAATATTTGGCCTTTGTGCGCGGTCGGTTTCGTTGCTGCTACAAGCACAGAAAACGACCACTAAGAAAATAATAGTCAATGAGAAACTGTGGGTAATTTTCATAGGCAATATTTTACATGCTGCGACGATATTGTCCACCCACTTTAAAAAGGGCGTCCGTGATTTGTCCCAGCGTGGCATACTTGACCGCCTCCATGAGGGCCTGAAAAATATTATCATTTTCTCGGGCAGATTTCTGTAGTTCTGCGAGGGCAATGGAGCTTTCATTTTCATGCAGCTTATGCAGTACTTGTAAATTCTCGATTTGCAATTCCTTTTCTTCTGGAGTGGCACGGATTACTTCTCTGGGTAGGACGGTGGGTGAGCCCTGTGAAGACAAAAATGTGTTGACGCCCATGATGGGATATTCGCCCGTGTGTTTTAGTGTTTCATAGTACAATGATTCTTCCTGGATTTTGCTGCGTTGGTACATGGTCTCCATCGCTCCCAGCACTCCGCCTCTTTCTGTGATGCGATCAAATTCCAAAAGAACGGCATCCTGAACCAGATCAGTAAGTTCTTCAATAATAAAAGAACCCTGCAGTGGGTTTTCGTTTTTGGCGAGTCCAAGCTCATGATTAATAATCATCTGAATGGCCACAGCCCTGCGCACACTTTCTTCCGTAGGGGTGGTGATCGCTTCGTCGTATGCATTGGTGTGCAGGCTATTGCAATTGTCGTATACCGCATAGAGTGCCTGCAGGGTAGTCCGAATATCATTAAAGTCGATTTCCTGGGCGTGCAAGGAGCGGCCAGAAGTTTGGATGTGATATTTTAGCTTTTGTGAGCGCTCATTTGCGCCGTATTTTTCTCTCATGGCTTTGGCCCAAATGCGACGCGCTACTCGGCCGATCACCGCATATTCCGGATCGATGCCATTGGAAAAGAAGAAGGATAAATTTCGGGCAAAATCATCAATCTTCATGCCTCGCGAAAGGTAGTACTCCACAAAGGTAAATCCATTGGAGAGGGTAAAGGCCAATTGCGTGATCGGATTCGCACCCGCTTCTGCAATGTGGTATCCCGAAATAGAGACGGAGTAAAAATTACGGATTTGGTGAATGATAAAATACTCCTGTAGATCACCCATTAATTTGAGTGAAAATTCAGTGGAAAAGATACAGGTATTTTGCGCTTGATCTTCTTTGAGAATGTCTGCTTGTACGGTGCCGCGTACAGCATTCAGTGCTTTCGCCTTTAGTCCAGCATAGATTTCCGTTTCGAGCACATCCGATCCAGACAGCCCGAGGAGCAGCAGGCCTAAGCCATCATTTCCTTCGGGTAGGTCTCCGGTATATACGGGTCTAGAGAATCCCAGATCATCATAGCACTCACAAAATTTCTTCTCGACCACCTGTTCCAGTCCATGCTTTTTGATGTAGAGTTCGCATTGCTGGTCAATGGCGGCATTCATAAAGAAAGCACAGATGGTCGCTGCCGGACCATTGATGGTCATGGAGACAGATGTCATGGGATCACAAAGATTAAAACCGGAATACAGTTTTTTGGCATCATTGAGGCTACTGATGTTGACCCCGGAGTTGCCTACTTTGCCATAAATGTCGGGCCGATGATCGGGATCATTGCCGTACAGGGTGACCGAATCGAATGCGGTAGACAGTCGCTTGGCCGGCATATTTTGCGATAGATAGTGGAAGCGTTTGTTGGTGCGCTCTGGGCCTCCCTCGCCGGCAAACATTCTAGTCGGATCTTCACCCTTTCTTTTAAATGGAAATACACCAGCGGTGAATGGAAATTCGCCAGGCACATTTTCTTGTTTGACCCAGCGTAATATGTCACCCCAGTCTTTGTACCTAGGTAAAACTATCTTGGGGATTTTATTTTGCGAAAGGGACTGTGTGAAATTCGCGACTTGAAATACCTGATCACGTACCTTATATTTGAATATTTCCTGGCTGTATTTTTCTTTCTTGTTTACCCAGTCCTCTAATATCTTTTGATTTTCACTCGTAAGTGTTTCTGATAGTTCTCTTCTTTTTTTATGAATCTGTAAGGAGGTTGAATCATCTATTTCATCATTAATCAACTGTAGCGTGTGGTCGATGGCAAAAAGTGACCGGGCTGCAGCACATTGCGTATCCACCTCCTGATCGTATTTTCGCAGTGCTTCAGTGATTTCTGAAAGATATCTGACGCGAGCGGGAGGAATAATAAAATGTTTGTGGCTATCTCCCTCTGGCAATTTTTGAGAAAATTCATCTGGAAATAATTTGCTCATCAATGCATTAAAAAGCGCATTGACCCCAGGGTCATTAAATTGAGAGGCAATGCTTCCGTATACGGGCATTTCAGAAACAGGTGTTTCCCATAAATCGTGATTGCGCTGATATTGTTTTTGTACGTCTCGGAGAGC
>CAJQNM010000526.1 GCA_905479665.1 uncultured Saprospiraceae bacterium | reverse complement strand
GATAGAGCCTCGATATTAGGTATTGCACAGTCTTGTCAGGAAGCCGGATTGCATACGCTTGAGATTACCTTAAATACCTCTGGAGCACTTGAGCTTATTTCCGAACTGCGTGATACGTTTCCGGATTTAAATATTGGGGCCGGTACCGTGGTGAGCATCACGGACTTAGAAAATGCCCTCTCAGCAGGATCTCAATTTATTGTTACTCCCATATTAGATGAGGAAGTGATCAAGAGGGCGGTGGAAAGATCCGTCCCGATTTTTCCCGGCGCTTTCACACCCACCGAAATACAGCGTGCTTGGTCTCTTGGGGCCTCTGCGGTAAAGGTTTTTCCAGCCACGCAATTGGGCCCAAAATATTTCAAGGATATCTTGGGACCGCTGGATAAAGTAAAACTCATTCCGACCGGAGGAATAGCCTTAGAAAATATCCAAGCTTATTTTGCTGCCGGAGTCTATGCTGTCGGGATGGGAGGCGGTTTGCTCAATAAGCACCTTATTGAAGATGGCAATTTTGAAGATCTAACTCAATATTTTCGGGATATTATTAGTGAGATTGGTTCCTGAAAATCCGACGGAGATCGACCCTGGGGTGCGATGACAGGATCTGGGAGCAGCTATAGTGCTTCGTCAGTCCAAGTGAAGGTAGTGATACGGCAATGATGTCATCTCGGCATCTTATGGCTCATTTTCCAATACAAGAAAACCACCATGCGGCTCTTGTTCATCATCTATATTGTCATGAAGAAGAAACTACTACGATATACCATAGCTGCCTTGTTCCTATTCTCTGCGGTTCACTGTTTTTCTCAGTCCTTAGACACGACCATCTATCTTCATTCCGAGATTTTGGGAGAAGAAAGGTTGATTCGTATAGGTTTGCCTAAAGACTACCACGAATCAGACGGTACCTATACCAGTGTGTACGTCTTGGATGCAGACTATAAATTTGACATCTGTAGATCAATACATGAGTATTTCGAGATTTCCACCGGATTGCCTGGAACCATCATGGTTGGGGTAACTAATTCTTCCAGAGAGAATCGAAATCGTGACCTATTACCTCCTAGTTTCGGAGGGAGTGATTCCCTGTTTAGAACTTTTATGCAGAATGAACTTATTTCCAATATCGAGATTGCCTATCGATGTAATAGTGATCGCATCATTTTTGGACATTCTCATGGTGCTGTTTTTGCAGTAAATACATTAGTTCAAGAACCGGAGATGTTCAGTAAGTACATTGCGGCTGATGCAAGTTTTCAAATTGTTAATTCTCACTTGCCCGACTCGCTAGCTACGGATCTATCAGACAAGTCTCTCTATATCTGTTCAACTGATGGATTATTTGGTTTCGGTGAAGAAATATCTAGTGATATGCTAACGAACAATATGATTTTTCAGAATTATTGTGTTCAAAATAGACAGACCAAGTTGAGGTTTTATGCTGAACATATTCAAGATGATCATTCTCATGCGTTAATCACTGCATTTCATCGAGGGTACAGGTGGATCATGGATTGGCCAATATCAAAGGAAACACTCAAGAAATAGTAATCGCAGCCGTGCCGTCGTCAAGCCTGGCACGGGATGTGAAGTTGTGCGACATTTCAATTATTGCAATGCACCGAATGCAGTCTGCTACTCAAAAGTAACTTCCATCCTCCACCCGAGGTTCGGTAGATTTTTATATCAAACATTTTTTTCTATTTGATATTAAATAGCATTTCTTGCTTTTGCTTACGACAGATGGATGATCCTACCTTCCTCTGCAGATTGATAGGCTGCATAGATTACGTTTACACAATCAACAGCCAGGTCGATCCCTGAAAGTGGCTCTCGATCCTCTCGAATAGCATGGACGAAATCCTCAATCTCTTGCGCAAACCCACGAAACCAGTCTTGATCACAACTTGGACGGTTCCATCCAGCTTTGGTCTCGAGTTTTTCTGTAAAATCTTCGCTTGCAAATGTACTTGGATCTACTGCGTAGGTTTCGATGACGTCATTTGCCGTCATGTTGGCCTTAATGACCCCATCTGTCATATATGCGGTGACACGAGTATTGAGTCCACCCAGTCCGACATCACTGACAAGTACGGTGGCCCGGGATCCGTCATCAAACCGTATCACGACGTTGGCCCAGTCCTCCACATCGATCGGGTCAGAGCTAATCCATTGATGTGCATTTGCCTTTCGAGCTCTTTCGGATGCGTCTGTATGAATAAGGTCGGCAGTATCTGCCAGGACAGAAACGGGAAGAATACTTTTTCCCATGCGCTGGTGTCCTTCCCATTGTTTTAGATATAGGCAAGCACCAACGGAATGTGCTCCCATTCGCAGCAAAGCTCCTCCCCCCATCGATTTCCATTCTTTGGAATACTCCGAATTGGAACCGGAATGGTTTTCTTCTGCTCTTAGTTCGAGAACAGATCCTTTCGAAGCGGCAATCAAATTGCGCATTTTAACAATAGGAGGGGAGTATACCCAGTTCTCAGCATAGCAAAAGCGCACGTTGTTTGCTCGAACTGCATTTCTTACCGCCTCTGCATTTCGACTTGCTCCCGCTCTCATTTTTGATCGCGGCACATGCAGACCAATTGGTTCAGGGTCACCCACCTCGCCAAAGTATCCGGTGAGTGGTTTTTCCATGATAATGTGCTTGCCAGCCTCCGCAGCTCTGATGGCAATTTCATGATGTGATGCAGGAGGTGTGCAGATATCGATGACGTCAATGTCTTCACGAGCGAGTAGCTGATCAAGCTCGGTCGTTGCAAAAGGAATATCCAAATCACGTGCATATACCTCTGCACTTTCCTGGGTCAATGAGCATACACCTCTTATTTCAATAAGGCCAGGAGCTAAATTCATATAGTTGTCATAGTGCATACGTGCACCATACCGTGCACCTACCATCCCTATTCCAAGTGTTCTTTCAGTCATTTTAATACGTTTC
>CAJQNM010000525.1 GCA_905479665.1 uncultured Saprospiraceae bacterium | reverse complement strand
GAAAAATCCATTACTGCTTTCTATGATGAAAATTAGACAGTAACCTCAGGAGGTATCTTTTCTGCATCGTTGCCTTTCCAACACGATTTCCTGTAGATCACTCCACATCTGCACGATCCCATCCCTGTAGGAATGGTGGCGGACATCCTCTTTATGTTTGAACGACGACTGGTCCCTGCACGGTTAAAAAAGAATCCCTCTTCAATTGGTCCCGTGAAGCCCGAATCTGTAAGCACCTGTCCAAAATGTCGCCAAAATCAACGATATTAAGAACAAAATCGTCCATGACACGTGCACAAATACCTCTAATCCTCTTAGCAATCAGCCACAGACTAAAGCCTCTGAGGTCGGAGCCCGTCAACACAACAGTCGTTCTAAGCAAGAATAACCGAATCTGCCGGGTGGGATGGAGTATGCCATGCAGTACTGATTACCAGCTTTTGGTATGATCACATCGGTGGCTATGGGCAAACCTCAAAGTATGATGTAACTTGCTGTACTTCAAAGGTCTTCTTCATGTTAATACTTACGTTTTTCAGTTTTTGGTTCAATCTGTTCAATGTCGCAGACGCAATATTTGATTGTAAGCTTAAAGAGCTCCAATCCGACGACCTTCAGGCCAACATACGTTGGACGACCTTTATCAATGAAAATCTTGACTCGTTGTCCCAATGCTATGTTGATCAAGCCGTTAAAATATCTCCTGATGGCACGGTTGCATTGGGCAGAGATGAGATCATCTCACACTATCGAGACTTAGATCTATTCATTAGATCCATCAAAACCACGGCTAAGATCGAAGCTCATGAGCAGCGAAGGATTCACTACGAGATTGGGGAATTCCAAACCGACTCAGGTGATGACTACACGCACGTTATCATCTGGCAAGGGCATGGCGCGAAGGGACTACGGGAGCTGGAATTTGTGGCACCGGCAGATCCAGGCAGCCGGATAGATATGGAAGAACTGGATCAACGTCGAAACCTATGGATGGAATTATGCAATGAGCACAAGGTAGAAGAGTTGGTTGCGAAGATGTATGCTGAACACCCCATCTACTACAACCACAAGCCTCTTGTGCTAAGTGCCGAAGAGCTTATCGAAGAGTATGCCTACATGACAAGGCCACAATACACCTTGCATTTGAAACCCCTCCATACGGAGATCGTCAATCAGGGCCTCGTTTACGAAATAGGCCAATGCAGCGGCTCGTACGGAGGCAAGTACCTCATTATTTGGCAGCGCAAGGATGGGGGTACGTGGAAGGTATTGGTAGACTCGAACATTTAGGGCAACGATTTGGCCTAATTCAACAGCCTCCTAGAGTGGACGGGCGCCTGAGACACAATTTCTATTTGCCTAACTTTAGGAGAGTCGGCCTCCTCACAACGCAACGATCCTTAGGAAGTTAAGTATTTGGATTGGATTTAGAATCTGGTTGTTTATGAATAAAGAAGATAGAATTTTAAGTGAACTTCAGGCGAAATTAGACAAGGAAATGGAGGTCATTAATCTGACTCCAAGGGAAGATTTCGATTATTTGTCTCGCGCCGATTTGCAAAATATCCTATATGGGACATTCGATGAAGTATCACCGATAGGATTCAGGAACAAGATCGATTCTGCGATACTGGAACATGTCCCTTTCCTTAAGCTGTCCGTGGAATATTTGAAGATTCTTAAAGATCTCGGCACAGTGAAACTTACAAAGCGGGGAAATTTGCCTAGGAAGATATGTTTTGAATTATATGAAACCGGTATTATCAAGGAGGATTTTATAGAAAAGGGATTTATAAAATTGAATAAAGAGGGGGATACGGTTGCGATTCAGAACGTCAAGATAATTGGCTTGCTCAGTGGTTTGACCAAGAAGAGAAAGAACGAAATCAGTCTCACGTCAAAGGGTGAAAAACTTTTACAAGACGAATCGGGGAGCGATCTTCTGGAATTAATATTTCGAACGAATTGTCAGAAATTTAATTTGGGATATCATGACGGTTACCCTCAAAATGTTGGGATACAAGATACATTTGGTTTCACATTGTATTTATTCCTCCGATATGGTAGCGAAAGAAGGAAGGTTGAGTTTTATACCGAGAAAATCCTAACCGCTTTTCCAATCCTTGCGAGTCACTTTGAAGAAAGATGGACAAGTAGAGAGGATCAATTTAAAGGATGTTATGAAGTTCGGGTTTTGGAGAGATTCCTGAAATATTACAATTTTATAGAATATGAGAACAAGAGAAGTCCACTATCAAGTAGGGAACCGCTTGATGTGAAGACAACAGGGGTATTTAGAGAAATATTTGAATTGAAGGTGGACAGATTCAAATTTAAGAAGAGTGGACACTGGGCCTAACCAAATGGAGCGGATTATGCTCTACCTCCGGTCAGCGCGAGTGGCTCCGTTCTCCGTTTGCTACAAACAGATCTAAAACTGAAGATATGACCTCGATAAGAAATCTGACTCTGCAGATTTGCAATTAATGCGATTGTGAAGACATCGGAACAAAGTGACCATCGAAGAATCGACAACAGAATACGAGTGTCAACAGTGCCTGATCATGCTAGATTCGCATATCGGCAAGTTCCCTCTAGAATACGAAGACGTTGGCAGCAAGTTCAATAGAACAAGTACAGCAGATAAAGGAGATTGGATAAATTTACAACCGTTAAAATGAAAAAATATAGGATCCACATTACGCTATCCCTTATACTTGCTTACTCAATATCAAGTTTTAGTCAGAAAGTGACCATCAAAGGCAATATCTTGATTGATAGGGCAAAGTTAAATGAACGTGATGATACTCTAAGATTGAGACCAGTAAGTTCTCTCTATTACCCTGAACAAAGTAAAGAATGGACCATTAAGATTCCAATCGACGAGCATGGATCCTTCTTTTATGAGGGCGCCGATATTAAAAATGATACTTTCGGAAAAAAGTCAACCAGTGTTTTGTGCCGTGTCTCATTCAGGTGAGCCTCCTGTCCAAATATCAAGGTGAGCTTTTCCTCTGAAATACTAGTAAGCTCCTCGAAAGACAGTTCCAGTGACTTAATCTTAGCTATGTAGCCATTCACCGTGTTGCGGCTCATGCCCAGTCGTTTCGCTATTTTACGATTGCTGACCTTCTTTTGGTGCAGCAATATGATCTGTTTGATTTCCATGATATCCTTTGTCTTGTTAGCCATCTTAGTCTGTTTTTAACTAAG
>CAJQNM010000524.1 GCA_905479665.1 uncultured Saprospiraceae bacterium | reverse complement strand
ATCTTCCCGACATATATTTTATATCCAATCTGTACTCCAACAAGCTTTTTATCAATAAGGGAAATTTAGTTTTTCAGGAAACAACATTGCCCTCAAAGGTTAAGGGCAACCAGGGTTTTCCCACAGGAGTCTCAATGGTCGATATCAATTCTGATGGTCTGCTCGATATTTACATTTGCAAATCTGGAGACTACGTCAATCCAGATGATCGAAAAAACGAATTATATATCAATCAAGGGAACAATACCGAGGGGATCCCGGTTTTCAATGAGGCTGGATCAGAATATGGATTGGATTTGCCACACCATTCTACCCAAGCCTCATTCTTTGACTATGATCGAGATGGGGACTTGGATATGTTCTTGATTAATCATGGCATCGAACCTGCTGATGTTGAACCTAATATCAGAAAATTACTAAGCGATGAATCTCCGTATAGTAGTGAAAGGCTGTATCGGAACGATGAGGGGAAGTTTAAAGACGTCTCCAAAGAAAGCGGCATTATAAACAATGCCATTGGCTTTGGTCTTGGCATTGCCATTGGTGATCTGAACAATGATCAATGGCCTGACATTCTTGTGGGCCACGACTATTCAGAAAAGGACCATCTGTACATCAATCAAAAAGACGGTACTTATAAAGAAGTCATAAGGGAGGCCACCAACCATATCTCAAATTTCTCCATGGGAAATGACATTGGAGACATTAACAATGATGGTCTATTGGATTTTATTTCCTTGGATATGGTCTCTAGCAACAATTGCGACCTCAAGACCAACATGAGCGGCATGAACCCAAGGCGGTTCAATGACCTAGTCGATCTTGGGTTGCACCACCAATATATGTTCAATGCCCTGCAATTGAACAATGGATATGCTGTAGGCACCGAAATACCCGTATTTTCTGAAATAGGGAAATATGCAGGAATATCGCATACCAATTGGAGCTGGGCACCACTTTTGTTCGATATGGATAATGATGGTTGGCAGGATCTTTTTGTTTCCAACGGTATTGTTCGCTCATTTAGAAACAACGATTTTGTCACCTATAAAAGAAAAAGGGTCGCTGAATTGTATAAAGCCTTGGAGCGGTCACAGCAGAAAGATTCGCTTATTGAACAGTACTACAAAGACCTTTTGGCGGTCATGCCCGAAAAGAAAGAAGTTAACTTTCTTTACCTGAACAACGGGGATTTTACTTTTTCATCCAAGAATGATGATTGGAAATTAAACACGCCTACCTGTACAAATGGGGCAGCCTACGCAGATCTTGACAATGATGGCGATCTGGATATTATTGGCAATAATATCAATGATCCTGCTCTCATCTATAGGAATAATTCAAGTGAGTTAACTCCCAAAGAAAGCAATTATCTAAAAATTAAACTCAATGGGCCAAAGGGAAATACGGCAGGAATTGGATCGAGAGTGACCTTAGAAGTCGATGGCCTAAAGCAAACAAGAGAACTCTATCTATCAAGGGGCTTTCAATCTTCGGTGAGTAGGATATTACATTTTGGGATTGGTGCGGAGCCCTCCATTGAAAAGTTGACCATTTTATGGCCAGATGGAAAAGCCCAATCGATCAATGATCTAAAACCCAACCAACAGATCACTCTTGACTATAGCGAGGCAGAAGAATTGAATTTATCTTCTGCGGTTGAGAACACCCTCATATTCAGTGATCAGACAGCTAATGTTGGCATAAGCTTTAGACACCGAGAAAACGATTTTGATGATTTTGATCGGGAAATTCTGCTGCCCCATAAATTCTCCCAGAATGGCCCTGGACTAGCTATTGGGGATGTTAATAGGGACGGACTGGACGATTTTTATATCGGTGGGGCCAAAAATCAGGCTTCTCGTTTATTTATACAGCAAGGTGAGGGCACTTTTGTTTCGGTGCAAAACGCACTGTGGGAAAAGGACCAGGGACATGAAGATATCGCTGCTGAATTTTTTGATGCCGATGCCGATGGGGATTTGGATTTATATGTGGTTTCAGGGGGGAATGAGGAAAAACAGCACAGTCCCTATTACCAAGATCGTTTTTATGAAAATCTCGGCCATGGAAAATTTTCAAGTACACAGGGAGCCTTACCCAATATTTCTACAAGTGGATCATGCGCTAAGGCAGGGGATTTTGATAACGATGGTGATCTAGATCTATTTGTTGGCGGAAAGACAGTTCCGGGTAAGTATCCACTTCCAGCGAGCAGTGTACTTTTGAAAAACGAAAGCCGAGAAGGAAAAATAGGGTTCGTGAATGCAACCAATGATCTGGCGCCATTTATGGCCGACTTGGGTATGGTCTCGGATGCTGAATGGGTGGATATTGACAATAATGGGACCCTCGATCTGTTGGTTGTTGGTGAATGGATGCCTATAATGGTCATCAAAAATACTGGAGATAAATTCGTTGATCTTACTTCTAATTCTGGTTTGGAAGATCAAATAGGATGGTGGTTCAGCATAGCCGCAGCAGATTTCGATAAAGATGGCGATGCAGATTTCATCGTTGGTAATTTAGGAGAAAATTATAAGTACAAAGCAACACCGCAGGAGCCCTTCGAAGTGTATGCCAGGGATTTTGACAGTAATGGTAGTTTGGACATTGCGTTTGGCTATCACGAAAATGGAAAAGTCTTCCCCCTCAGAGGAAGGGAGTGCTCATCAAATCAAATGCCCTTCATAAAGGAGAAATTTCCCAGCTACCATGAATTTGGGATAGCTGATATGCCTGCCGTATATGGAGAAGAAAACTTAGAAAAC
>CAJQNM010000523.1 GCA_905479665.1 uncultured Saprospiraceae bacterium | reverse complement strand
TTGCCCTTTGTACACGCGCTTGTTTTCATGGTAGCTCCATTCTTTGCTATCGTACTGACACCAATCGATGACCTCCCAGGTACGGTACACTACCTTGCATGGCTTCTTGTGTTGACTGCCGTAACCATAGCCATGAGAAGTATAGGGATGGATTTTGTCTTCATGATGAATGCCCACTTTCGAGCAACCGCCGTAAGAACCGCTCACTCTAGGCCAGTTGTAACCACTCGGCATTTCATCTGGGTGCATGGTACCATGGCATGAGGTCATGTCATAATCCTTTGGCCAGTCTAGGTGGTAGTGCGGATCGAAAGCACCCGAACCGTAGCCCGATTGGTCACCTATGTAGATGTGTTGCTTGCAAGTGTACCAATCATAGTGATATTTTATCTTCCACTCACGTACGATGTATCCTCGACCACATTGATCCACATGACGCTTGACATGGGGCTCATGCACCACAACCGAACCATAGCCAGATGTGACGCGTGGATAGCCGTAGTAATCTAGATCATTATGCAATTCGCCACATTTCAACCAAATTTCCGAATCAGGGCAGCTCCAGGGATTGAAGCCATCGTCGGCAGATACGGGTGTTTGCGAAAAAATGAAAAAGCACATGCAGAATAGCGTGCTTAAAATGGCAGTAGGTGTATACCTGCTCAAGGTAGCTCTCATGGGTCTAAAGGTTTGGCCTATGGCCTAATCATTAAAAAATCGGTTTACTCCCGGTTTGACCCGGTCGTAGGGAAAATCAAGATCAATGTAGAAAATAATAATCAGACAGAAGTAGCTAAAGATCAGTAAGTTATGATATTACTGAATTCCCTCAGATCTTACCCGCTCGTGGTAGGTGACTTATACATTTGACCCCCTTTCGGTTGGCTCGACGTTTTGAGTAGCCAAGCACGAGGTTTTTCGGATTTGAGCGCCATCTCCGTAAAATGTCGAAGCGTGATTCATTTACTCTTGGCCATATAGCGCAACGCAGAGATGCTGGGAAAGAACACATAGCCCGAACCTCGTGTCTGAATAAATCGAGGAAAACCATTAATTTCCATCTGATCTGTTTTATCTACGCCCGCGGCAATTCGAAATGTACTTTTTTCGACCTCATTGTCACCCAAGATAGGATCAACTGAGTTCTGAATATCGGGTGCAAATTCATCATCATTTACCCAGCTGTGCATGAGAAACTCAAACTGCGATTCCAAGCTTGCACAAATGAAAAGCCCAAGGAGCCCACGTTCTTTTGCCGCGCTACCCGGATCATTTTTATCATACTCAGGTCCATACGGCATCCCACGGCGAATAATGCGATGTAAATTAACATCACTAGACACAGGCGAGTGACGAGGATTATTGCGACGCATGTGAGATCCGATTGGGCAGCGTGTGCCCAGTACATCATTTACGGTATTGGGATCTGCCGCTGCATTCAGCGCGTGTGGTTTAGGCCGTAAATAATTAAAATTATTTAATTCACTTTCGGCAATCTCCAAATCTTGTTCTGGTGCCAAGGCCAGCGGAGTGCCACTGCGCCAGCGACCACAAAATTTGGCGGCCAGGAGTTCGGGGTCAATGCGATCTTCTTGAGACGATAAAAAATCTTCAAATGCAGGGACATCTTGCTCGAGTACGCGGAAGGCTGCAAAACTACCCCACATACCCAAGACGCGGGGTGTAGGGAGCTGGTACGGTGCAGCTCCGGCACTATTCAACGGTGAGGGTGGTTTGGTTGCTGGAGGTAGAATTTTCTGCCCATTGTAATCCAATTGGTAGTCGTCATCCTTGAGCACAAAATTCCAAGCTGGCACCGCCATTTGCCCTCCATCCTTCTTATGACCAGGAAATTCAGCAACATTGGGTTGGGAAATACCATCTCGATATCCAAAATGTATTTTACCGTTTGGTAGCGCACAGCCATCCAGGGTCTGATGTACGATTACAGATCCATCGACCAGCTCATGAAGTTGTTTGGTATGTGTTTCTAAATCCTCTTCATCGTTACTAAAGAGTGAAGCCAACATATGGATTTCATTCGTTGCAAAACCCTCTTTCCAGTGCAGTGGAGCGCTGTCTCCGCGATCGCCCACGTAATAGGCTCTCGAACGTGCTCCCTCTCGAAAAACCCCAAAGCTGGCAAAAGAATCTTCCGAAAATTCTGGAAGCTGAAGGGCCAACAAGCCCGCATAGGTAAACGACAAATTAAATGCGCATATCGGTTTCTCGACACCCTTTTGCTCGTGCACAGGCCATGGCTGTGCGGAGGTAACCCGAAGCTCCCCTTCTCCTCCATCCTTGGTCACTTCTGTCAGCATCTCTTTCACTGCCACAGGATCTACAATTTGCATCACAAAATGACGCACAAATTTCATATTGTAACCACGCACAATCAATCCTTGAATTTCGTGGAAGGGAATTTCAGATTTGTTCATTTGGTATTATTCCAAGATTAAGAAAAGCCAAGAGGACATCTCCCCTGATTGGTTAGCTTCGGATTTCTGGCCATTTCATTTTGTACGATTTGGACAACCGACAGGTCCGGATATGAGCAATAGTAAGCTACGGTTTCCTGATTGTGATCTCCAATAAATTTGACAAATGATCGGATGTTTTTCTGGACCTTGATATTGCCATCATCGTCCTTAATCTCCTCTGTTCCTTCTACGAAGGAAAGCAAGAAATTGAATCGCTCATAAATCGCTTCTGCAAAATCAATGATATAATCTGCAAAACCCTGGTCGTAACTGGTGATCAAAGCCACCGTTTTATAATAGGCAATCACCTCGTTGCCATCCTCATTTAGAGCCTTGACCGGTTCGAGAAAAATATTGCGAGCAAAATGGATTGTCTTAATTGAATCAAGGCCAGTACCACCATCTGCAAGGGCCGCCCGCAACACCTGATAGTTCTCCTCTAGACCTTTGGTATCTACAACAATCTCACCAGACACTGATTTAATCTGGACGGGATCCTTCTTAATCTCCAAAATTAGATTGAGCGGATTTTGCTTTGGAGCATGTGGAGAAAGCACATCGCGATCGTGACGATAGGCAGCCAGTTCCTGGTAGATAAATCGTCTTCCCAGATTGATTGACCCCAGAGGTGCATGCGCTTTGAGACAATGCCATGGATTATAACTTGCCAAATCTGATTTTTCGAGCTGTCCTGGCGCAGTAAAATATTGCTCAGGAATAGCAATCTTGGCCACTTTGACAAAAGGGGTCTCCCAAGTAACCATTGCATTGTCCATGGGTGTAGATTCTTCATCCTGATAGAATTGAATCAGAAATTCAAACACAACTTCTCCCTGAGCAAGTTGATCTGCCATGGCTTGCTGCAAATAGTTGGGTGGTGCATTGTCGGGGATAGCGCTTTTGGGATATGATCCCCGATTTTCTGAAACCACCGGACTGATCGAATATTTCACCTTTCGATCACCAAAACTGTATGGAGAAACACTGTAGAACTGAACCTGCAGCGGATTCAGATAATATCCCTTCTGCGCTTGCATTAATTTATAGCTCTCGGGGTTTTCACTAAAGAACTTCTCAACGGCCTCCTTCCCAGCAACTTGCGCCTTCATGGCTTCACCGACGTGTACCATATCACGTAAAAAGAAGAAGGGGTAACTCATGGTTAGGAAGTCCTGCGCTTTTTCTCCGGGGAGAAGATATTCTCCCTGCACTCCAAACAACTTAATTGCCATGCCCTGCAACCCCGGATAGCTATCTGGGGCAATCTGGGTAGCGCCATTGGAAAACCGAATTTGGCAATCATACTGTTGGCCTGCCTGAAATAGTCCTACCTGCAGCTCCTCAGGTAGCTCATCATTCACCTGAAATGAAGCGCTCACCGTACCATGCTGCTTGGTATGCTGCGCCCGTTTGGTCTTGCCAGCCCTATCCTGATATGCAGAAAATTGTTCTTCTATTCCGATGGCCTCAATGATGGCCTCGATTTGTGCTGGATCAGAAACGACCTTACCGATCGACTTCTGCAGCCTGAGAAGCTCAGTTATTAACATTGGTTCATTTGAAGTTTAACGCAGATCAAACAACCCATCTCGAGACTGCTCCATCTACGCAGCAATAAGGTACGTAATAAGCACGTAAACGCTACTGCAGCAGGTGCAAAGGATGAAAGTATGAGTGATCGCATCATCAAAATGCTTTTTCTAGTTCTGGTTGCAAGATCCCAAATTCAGATGGACCATCCTATCCCCCAATGGGGTGATTCTGGGGTCACCCAACCTCAAATATTCCTACCTTTCACTCACCCAGATCAGAAGGAGATAGGGCTCGAACAGTGCAGGCTATTTGGGCAATCGATTTCGTCAAAACTTTTGGGTCAAATGCGAACACCATGCCCATTTTTGTAGATGCAGAACTAATCTATGATGGTCCCAACTCACTCGTTTATCGGCTACCGACCCAGCCCGATGGAGAAATTCATTTGATCAAAGTATTGCGCAATGATCAGCCATCTACGGAAGAGATCAAACAGTTTGAATTAGAGCATCACATTCTCTCCCAGTTGACTCACCCAGGTCTTCGTAGATCGCTTGGCACAACATCTCAGGAAGGCAAACGCTGCCTCAAATTGGAATTTGTGGCTGGCTCAACACTCGCAGATTATCTGGCCGTAGATGGAATGCCAGTTCAAGATTTCTTTGTCTTTGCCTTGCAGCTGGTTGAAATACTCGAGTATTTACAGCAGAAGAACATTATCCATCGAGATATTACCGCAGAAAATATAATCATCGATCAATCCAAATTAACGCTGATCGATTTTGGCCTGGCTACCGAAGCTCGCAATCTTCTCTCCCAAATTAAGGATCTAGAGAAAATATACGGCACCTTGACTTATCTCTCTCCAGAGCAGAGTGGTCGAACCAGTCGCTACGTGGATAGCCGTTCGGATTACTATGCATTAGGTGTCCTTTTTTACTTCATGCTTACTGGTCAGCTCCCATTTCAGTCGAATATCCCCCTGGAGTTAATCTATCAACACCTGGCTAAGGCCCCTACACCGCCAGCAGAGATCAGACCAAACATTCCTCCCGGGCTCTCGAAAATAATTCTCAAGTTATTGGCCAAAGATGCGGAAGATCGCTACCAGTCGGCTTTTGGTATTCGCATGGATCTACTCACGATTGAAAAAGGATTTCGACACGAACCAGATTTTGATTTTACCCCAGGGGGAAATGATCACAGCCTTCGCTTTATCCTTTCCCAAAAGCTCTATGGCAGAAGCTCGGAAATGACTCGACTCCAAGCACTACTTGACCG
>CAJQNM010000522.1 GCA_905479665.1 uncultured Saprospiraceae bacterium | reverse complement strand
CCGGCCGGTTTACCCAAACCTCATTTCTCTATCCGGAACTTGGTCAGGTAGAGGGAGATAGTATTTCTGATCGCCTTGCCAGCTTGGTGGCGGTGATGGTGCAACCGGAAAACGGCCGACTTTACCGCACGATTGTCAATCGTTTCTGGGCCCAGCTTTTTGGCCGTGGGATTGTCGCGCCAGTAGATGAAATGGATAAATTACCCTGGAATCAGGATCTACTCGACTGGTTGGCAGGAAACTTTATTGAGCAGGATTATGATTTTCGCAAACTACTGAAAACCATCATGACCTCTCGAACCTATCAATTACCTGCCGTTGCCTATGAATCGGCTATTGCCTTGCGAGACGAATCATTTCAATTTAGTGGGCCGGTACCAAGGAGGCTGCGTGCGGAGCAATCCATAGATGCACTGAGTGAAATTTTGCAGCCCTTTTATCATTCAGTCGAATATAATCCCAACGGAGATACCTTGGCACCAGATTGGATTTGGCACGCTGAGGTTGAATTCGATCGTGTGGTTTTGCCGCAACCAGGCACGCGCTACTTCCGCAGGGTTTTTGAAGTCGCAAACGTTGAGCAGCTGCAGCGTGCCGAGCTTCTCGTGACCGCCGATCATAGTTTTGAACTTGCGCTGAATGGAGCTGCAATTTGTTCCAGCGATGATTGGAAAGAAGTCGATTTGGTGGATATCACCTCCCAGCTCAAGGGAGGCAAACAAATATTTGCGGCACAAGCTGAAAATGAAGGCAGCATCGCAAATCCGGCGGGGCTGTTGCTCACCCTCCGTTTGTCTTATCAAGATGGATCTACGACCTACCTAAATTCTGACAATGACTGGCTTACCACCGATGAGGCACCACAGGGAGATTGGAAATCTTTAGCCTTTGTGGACACCAGTTGGGCTACTGCCCATCGATATGGTCGATTTCGCAGCAGCTATTGGGGCCAACCTTTAGCGTTCAGTTTTGATCAGCGCGAGGGGCTTCCTTTTGCCAGGGCTTCTTTGGTCAAGTTAGATCCCTATATGAAAACACTGGGCCGTCCCGTTCGCGAAAATGTTACAACCAGTCGAGACGATGAGGCCACGTTGCTGCAAGCACTGGTTCTCACCAATGGTGAATTTTTTAATGACCAGATTGCTCTGGGTGCCAAAAATTGGTTGGAACGAAGTGACGGGGATCCTCAAAAATTAGCAGACAATTTATATCAACAACTATTGTCGCGCGCCCCCAGCCGGAAAGAGGTACGAATAGTCCGTAATCAGTTGGGAGAAGATCCCACCAATGAGCAAGTAGCGGATTTAATATGGGCCATGGTTTTATTGCCAGAATTTCAATTTATTTAATCCAAGTATAATCCAAGTTATAGAATGGCTAAAAATTCGAGACGGATATTCTTGCAGCAGATGAGTGCAGCCTCTTTGGCTGCCATGGGAGCAAGTGTTTCTTCCTTGCCTTTTTTGACCGGTTGCGGCAGTCCTGCAAAGCCAGAAATTGCAGGTAGTGCCGATGCCGTTATTTTGCTCTGGATGGCCGGAGGCATGTGCCACACCGAAACGTTTGACCCCAAGCGGTATACACCGTACGAAAAAGGAATGAAGAGTCCGGATGTGGTCAGCACTTTTCCGGCTGTGCCTACCGCGCTTGACGGAGTTTCATTTAGTGAAGGCCTAGAAAATATTGGGCAGGTGATGGATCGGGGTACTTTGATCAGATCCTACCGCTCGGGAGACTTAGGGCATATTTTACATACCCGTCATCAGTACCATTGGCACACCTGTTACGAACCACCACAATCCGTGCAACCACCTCATATTGGATCTTGGATTGCCAAAGAGCTAGGCCCAATAAATCCGGTTATTCCTCCCTTTATTGATATTGGTCAGCGGTTTACGGTAGGTGAGGGAGAGGAACTCAAAGCATTTCATTCTGCTGGATTTTTAGGGACCGAATATGGCCCATTTAGTATTCCGGACCCGACCAGAGGCTTAGAAAGTGTACGACCTCCTAAGGGTATGGATTTGCAACGTTTTGAAAGCCGAAATGAACTATATCAAGAATTAATTAAGAAGAGTCCTTTTCAGGATTTTGCCAGCACCTATCAGCAGGAATCACTATTGCGATCGATGGAGCGTTCTTATCGACTTTTAAAATCTCCCGATGCCGTTGCTTTTGATTACAGCGATGAGCCTAAAGAAATTTATGATGCGTATAATACTGGCCGCTTTGGTCTGGGGTGTCTCTTAGCAAGAAGACTGGTGGAGAAAGGTGCTCGCTTCATCAGTGTGACCACGGAGTACGTCCCTTTCTTGGGTTGGGATACACATGAAAACGGTCACGAGCGGCTTATTAAAATGAAGAAAGACATCGACCGTCCAGTTGCTCAGCTTATTTTAGATCTGGAGGAGCGTGGCTTGCTTGATCGTACGATGGTCATACTCGCTACAGAGTTCAGTAGAGATATGTTGATGGAAGGGCGGCCTGGTGCCACAGTGCAAGATCAGGTACCCGTACCTGACACCGTAGAAAGTTTGAGCAACTATGGTATGCATCGCCACTTTACGGATGGTT
>CAJQNM010000521.1 GCA_905479665.1 uncultured Saprospiraceae bacterium | reverse complement strand
CTCCAAATCATAGCTATCCAATCTGGCCAAGACTGTGCCTTTGGTGACTCGATCACCTGTCTTTACGAGTACTTCGGCGAGCTGCCCGACAAAGGGAAAGGTAATGTCAGCCATTGCAGCTGCTTGCACCGTCCCCTGGCTGATTATTTCTTTATCGAAGTCTCCCGCTTGCAGTATAATCGCTTTTACCTGAATTATTTCTTTGGGCACCTCTTTAGATAGTGGGGGTATGTCTTTTTCATCCGGTCCTGCATTTTTGCAAGAATGCATAGCGAAGATAGATCCCAAGCTGATTAATAGTAGAAGTCTTTTTATCATTGTGAGAGATTATAGAATTTGTTCTTCCTGTCTTTTTCAGCCCATTTTGATAGAGATTTAAGGGCCAGGTATCCTCCCAAGAGCAACAATAATAGAAGAGCAAGCCAAGGGATACCCACACCTAAGAAATAAGTTATTCCTAAGGATATTAAGATGTATTTTAGGTTGTTTTTTTTCATGAAAATGTCTGTTCCATTCTGCTTTCATTTCTCGGGATCCTGGCCCGGTCCCTTTACCTCAGTTCTATGTTCTCCTTAAAGTCGTACATACAGAGTCTTCGGATTTGATAATATTGATCAATGATGTCAAGCAGGGTGGTGAAATAGTTGATTTCTGCTTGTTCTCTATTTTCTCTGGCTAAAACCATGTCACTGTGTGTAGCATTTCCGGACAAGAACTGACGTCTGGTGATGGCGAATACCTCATCAGCGGTACGGCGAGCTTCCTCCCGAGCTTCTATCGATTGTTTAAGTAAATTGAACCTCGAGACCAAATTAATGGCTTCTCTTTCAAGGTCATTTTGTTGTTTTTCCTGGCGGAGATCTTCTTGGTTGATTTTTTCTTGGGCTATTTTATGGTTGAGATCATATCGATTAAGGCCGGTAATTGGCATGCGAATACTAGCGCTAAAAATCTCCCTGTCTAGCAAGGGATTGAAAATGTTACCTAGTTGCTCATTGGATCCGTTTAGTCCTAAACTGGCTTTTAAGTTAAACTGAATGTCTCGATCTTTTTTGGACCGTTCAAGCTCAGCTTCGTTTGTGGCATTTTGGTAAGCGTATTGGGAAACAATGTACTTGTTTTTGGTAGCCCACTCCATGGCGACAGATAGCTCGATTTCTATTTCTTGGAGTGGAGCAGGATCTTCAAGTACGATGAAGGTATTCCTGCTGACTCCGACAAAATCAGCCAGTTCCATCTGTGCTTGTCTCCAGGAGAGATCTTGCTCCAATAGATCGTTATTTGCATTTTTTTGGTCGAGGCTAAGTCGCAGTATTTCAACCTTGGTGCTTTTTCCAATGTCAAATAGACGATTCTTAATGACCAAGGTCGAATCACCTTCCTGGATTCTCCCAGCGGTCAGATTGTATCGTTCTTGGGCCAGATGGGAAGTCTTGAATAGATTAATGGCTTGGATGATAATGTCCTCCCGTGTACGGGCATACCGTTCTTGAAATTGAGTGTAGAGCAAAGACAATCGTTGTTTTTCCCATTTGAGTTCATTGAAGGTGAAGAACGGCTGAGTATATTCAATGGAGATAGGATTGACGAAATAATTAGTACTGTGTGCGAATTCGTTGGTTTTGAAAATATCCAATCGTTCTAGCCGAGAATTTAGGGAAAGTACCCCGCCTGTCTTTTCGACATTGTAGCGAAAGTCTAGGCCAATGCCATTGTACATGGTAGACCGATTTACAAAAGCATCTCTGCCATCAGGTAGGGGTCTTGATTCTATAGAGCGATTGAGGTTGGGTAAGGTGCCATCTAGGAAAAGCTGGGGAATAAATCGAGTACGAGCCCGTTCAAAGGCCCATTCTTGTTCTGTTGATTCTGATTGGGCTATTTTGAGATCTATGGCATGGGCTATCGATAGATTTAGGATCTCTTCAAGATTCAGGCGAAGGGTATCTTGGGCATAGGTATGTCCTGATACTAAGATGAATAGACCTGCATAGCAGGCAATAAATAGTGACTTCTTCAGCTGTTGAATCGGAGACATATTTAGTATGCAGGGTTAAAATGAAAATGAATGTCCATGCATGGACAATATGCACAAATTAGTTCAGGCACTTCATAGAAAGCCAAATGACGTCGATCAGAATTTGGTGAATTTGGGTACATAAGTTATGCAGTGCTCGGTATCATCTTTCTTCTATATATCGCGTAATAGCAAAGTGGAATGATGTAAATACTTACTATGGTGCCCACAATCATCCCACCAATTAAGCTCAGAGCCAAAGGTCGTTGCAACGTACGACCAATGTCACTCCCCCATAAGAAAGGTAGCGCAGCCAAAATAGTGGTGAGGCTCGTCATTACGATGGGATTTATTCTCTTCAAACCACCCAAATGAATGGACGTTTTAAGGTCATTGCCGAGTCGGCGCAGGCGGTTTATGGTATCAATTTTAATGATCGAGTCGTTAATGATGATCCCGACAGTAACCACCATTCCGATGAGGGACATAATATTTATAGTAGCTCCGAATAGGTGTAGAAACAGGAGTGACCCGGAGAGGCTGATCGGAATCTCGAACAGAATGATCAACGGTTGAACAAATGATTCAAACTGTGCAGCCATTAAGAAATACAACAATACAATGGCTGCCAATAATGCCCAAAGAACTTCCTTTGTCATTTTTTCAGCAGAGGCTGCAGGATCTTTCAATTCAATATTGAGATCGGGATAGCTGGCAGATAACTGAGCGAGGTCTTCCTGCATGGGTCTTTCAGCGGTGAGCGTAATTGGCCAAAATCGGCCTTGTCTATCTGCCGTTACTTTCCGAAGGGTCGAGGTAGTACGAGTATTCACGAGCTGTGATATTGGAATGAACTCACCATCTACATTATGAACTCCTTCTACTTTCATCAATTCTTCTAGCGATTGCTGAGCCTGCCTCACGACGATCGGTATTTTATGCTGAAAACTATGCAAAGTGAATATTTCGTGTTCGCCCACCATCTTACTGAGCTCTCCTGCTAAGGAATTTAGGTCTATTTTATAGCTGTTTATATTGGTCATGTTGGGAGTGATCAAATAGGCTCGATCACGATCGACCTTGGCAATCGATCTGATACCGTCTATTTTCTCTATTTTATGAGCTAACTCGTCATACAATTTTTCTTGTCGAACTTCATTGTTGCTATTCCAATACAATTTTGCGGTGAGCTTTGCATTATCGGTCGGAAATAGCATTTCGAATGGTGTCTTTTCATTACTAAAGGAATAGATGGCTTTTGGGAAATGAATAGTAAGTCGCTCTCCGAGTTGTTCCTGCATTTTCAGTATGTCCGTTTCTGGCTCAAGATGTACATAAACAGAAGCCTGATTGAGATCACCACTATAGAGCGAATTTAGCAGGTATTGATCTACCCCAGCGTGTGCTTCCCATAGTAAATCGAAAGTGGAAAATATTTCTTTTAGTCTTTTCTGTGAGATATCCGGACGCAGGGGTTCATTCCAGTCAATATGCATTTCGAATGCGCGCATCGGCAATTCTGGAAATCGTTCGGTATTGAGGTTCAACGCTAGGTTTACGCCAATAGCAGTAATTGCTAGGGTCAAGAGGGCGACGAGGTACCACCGCTTGAAAGAAAAGAAATATCCTATATCGTATATTTTATGCAGCAGACGAGAAGCCCAATTCAAACGCGTTATTCTTGTCGCTTCTTTATTCTTTAGGAAAAGGTAATACAAGGTAGGTAGCAGGGTAATGCTTACCAGATACGAGATCAGTAATCCGATCCCTATGGCCATGGCCTGATCAATGAATAGTGCTCCGGATATTCCACTCAAAAAGACCAACGGGACAAAAACGCTAATGGTCGTGAGCATAGAGGTAAGGAGTGGCCGAATCATTTCATTGACGCCTTCTCGGCAGGCATCTGCAAGAGCGCATTCTTCCTGCCAGTACTGACTGATATTGTCTAAAACAATAATGCCGTTATCTATCATTAATCCCAGACCCAATAATAGGCCTGAAAGTGATATCATATTGATGGTTAGACCAGAACCTTTGAAGGCAAGCAGGCTGAGTAACAAACTTACTGGTATAATCAGGCCAACAGTCGCGGGGATTCGCCAATGCCCATAAAAGAAAAAAACGATGCCTATCGCCAGCGCACAGCCAAGAAACAAGCTGATTTTCAAATTATCAATAGTCAGTCGCAATATATCGGTCTGGTCTCGACTCACTCGGACCTCAATGTCTTTTTGCTCGATGGCTATCTGACCAATAATCTTATTGAGTTGTTCTTCCAGTTTATAGAGAGAAGCTTGTGGGCTTTTAATGATGGCCATGCTTATAGCAGGTGTGCCGTTGACCGAGAAATTACCGGTGGGGGTTTTTGCCTCTAGGGTAACCTGAGCAACATCTTCAATCTTCAATATTCTGCCATCGACCTCAAATTGGGTTTTTTGCACATCCCGCACGCTGGTCAGGGGCTTGCCAATTCGAACCTGGTACTGGTACAATCGCTCCTTAATGGTCACCGAACCAAACTCCAAATGACTTTCTTGGAGCGCCTT
>CAJQNM010000520.1 GCA_905479665.1 uncultured Saprospiraceae bacterium | reverse complement strand
GTCGATGTCGAGCAATCATACCCTGTAGTTCAGGCGACGTATTAACCTCTATCTCATTCACTTTCTTAATCACGTCGCCCACTTTGACTCCTGCCTGTTTTGCAGCACTATGCTCCAATAGGCTATCTACATAGACTCCCCTGATTACATCGAGATTTTTTTCTCTCGCAAGATTTCCATCCATACTCCGAATCATTACACCAAGCACTCCGCGCTGCACAATGCCGTATTCCAAAAGATCCTCAACCACCTTCTCGACAATATTGGCAGGTACGGCAAATCCGTAACCGGCAAATGCCCCGTTGGGGCTGGCAATCGCAGTATTTATCCCAACGAGGCCACCCTGCAAATCGACCAGTGCCCCTCCACTATTTCCTGGATTGATCGCAGCGTCCGTTTGGATAAAATCTTCAATGGCGTACTTATCACGCAAAATATTGATGTTCCTGCCCTTGGCACTCACAATACCGGCAGTCACGGTAGAATTAAGGCCCATGGGGTTTCCTACGGCGAGCACCCATTGCCCGATATCAATCTGATCTGAATTAGTAAACGGGACAGTTGACAAGTCTTCCTCCCTAATCTGCAACAGTGCCAAATCAGTAGAAGGATCGCTACCCACTATTCTGGCCTTGTAGACTCGATTATCATGCAAAGTCACCTCGATGTCATCGGCATCTGCAATGACATGATTGTTGGTTGCAATGAATCCATCTGAGTGGACAATGACTCCGGAACCCGTACCTACTCGAGCTGGAGAGTTTCTTCTTGGACTGTAATTCGGTGCTTCAAATCGGTATTGAGGTCCAAAAGAATCTCCGAAAAAGTCCGGGAAGTAATTTTCCTTGCCACGGTACGATTCGGTTCCAATCTCACCTTTATTCACATGAGTTGCCTTAATATGTACCACACCATCCAGAACCTTTTCTGCAGTTTTATTAAAATTTAGTGGAATGGCACTCCCATCTTTGTCTAGAGTATATACTGCCGATCGACTAGGACTTGAATTAATATGCTCTATCTTAATAACTTCATTGCTCTTCTCAAGATGATAAAATAAACCGATGCTGGTCAGGCTCACGAGCAGAGCTACCAAGCCCGAAGAAATGATGTTCTTTCTCATTTTATATCGTTGTTAAATTTGTGAAAAATTGCAGATTGAAGTGCGTAACTTCAATCTGCAATAACCCTATTAGCTGCACTAAACTTCTACAGAACCTCGATATGACGCGGCCCCCTATCCTTTGCCTCTTCCTTCTTAGGCAGTTGTAGTTTAAGAATACCATCTGAATAGCTGGCCTTAATATTGCCATCGTCAACCACCCGACTGTTTAAATTGAAGGAACGAACGAACGAGGAATAACTAAATTCACGACGAGTATAGCTATACCCATCAGAGTTCTGGTTATCATTGCTTAGTTCGCTCTTGATTGTAAGAATATTATTTCTTAATTCAATGGAGAAATCCTCTTTCTTCAGTCCTGGAGCTGCCATCTCGACAATATAGTCATCGGTGGTCTCCACGATATTTACCGAGGGCAGTGTCGTGGACTGGGTCGAGAAATTGTGATTTGACCAATTAAATAAAGAATTCCAATCATCATCAATAAATCTTGAGACAGTCGGAAGCAAATTACTTTTTACTGGTAACATAACTTAAAATTTAATGATTAATAAATCGTTTATCACCATTAAATCCACAATTCCTGTACCAATTGAATAAATATGCCAAAATGTTGGGTCGAGGCAAGCATATCGACTGAAAATTTGACATGTAGTCTGTCACTATTTCAGTTTGAGCCCTGGTGCCAACTGACATCTTGTGTCTCGTCTAGCGATCGAGATCAAGGCGCATGCCGCACACCGACTAAACTAGTATTCTATGACCGTCTTACCAATCGTCTTCCCAGACTTCTTGCATGCGGTATGTCTCTTTCAAATGCCTTCTTTCGCAGCTGCTGCAGCTAAGCTTAATCTTAGCACCTTCCCTGGTCGATTCAAAACCACGTAAATTGCACCATCTGGGCCGGTAGTTACATCCCGTACGCGACCAGCATTCTTAAGAATTGTTTGCCGGTACATCATTCTGTCCTTTTCTATATCAAGCAATTGAAGTTCCTCCATTCTCAGCGCCCCAACCATGAGTCGGTTCTTCCATTTGGGAAACATACTACCCGTATAAAAATCCAACCCACACGCCGCGATGGAAGGCTTCCAAAAAAAAATGGGCTGCTCCATCCCCTCTTTGCGTGTAAGATCTGTAATGATCGCGCCATTGTAATTTATCCCATAGCTGATCTCCGGCCAACCGTAATTGAGTCCCTTCTCAATCAAGTTAAGTTCATCCCCTCCCAATGGCCCGTGTTCTGTTTCCCAAACTTGTCCAGTTTCGGGATGCACTGCCAGTCCTTGAGGATTGCGATGGCCAAAAGAATAAATGGACTTCATAGCACCCCGTGAGTTGTAAAAAGGATTTGTTTTTGGAATTTGACCATCCCGATATATACGATGTATTTTACCATTGGGCTTTCCAATATCTTGGGCATCTTCAGGGGTGCCACGGTCACCAATACTAAAATATAGATACCCTTCTGGATCAAAAACAATGCGGCTGCCGAAGTGCACACGGGCCGTCTTGTATGTATCATGGGGTGCCTCAAAGAGCACTTCTTGATCTTGCCAGGTATTGTCAACTATTTTTCCCCGCACAATGGAGGTAGATCGGAAGAG
>CAJQNM010000519.1 GCA_905479665.1 uncultured Saprospiraceae bacterium | reverse complement strand
AGCCTACATGAGTCAAGTCTTATACAGTAAATTATTTACGAAACTATTCACTGATTTTTTCACGGAAGTAGACGTGATCAAGTTGGCAGGGATCCCTATGGAGCACGTACATCATTGCCGGAAATAGGGCGCCTTAGCGCTTCATGTACGCTTCATCAAAATTCAGCATCGTGTTGGCGACCATGGCAAGAGCTGCGGTCTCTACCTTCGGCAATTGTCGATCTGCCGGATACTCACCCATACTCAGGATTTCATCGGCTGCATGGCCATCGGCAGCAAATTTTTCTCGTGACGCAGCGTACTGTTCCTCCAGCAGACTGATCTCCCCTTCTGTTGGGAAACGACCACAAGCCAGACGAAATCCATAATTGATGCGCTCTGCCAGTAGAGCGCCACCCTCCTTCTGCATGCGCTCACTCAAAACGCGCGAGGCTTCGACAAATTGAGGATCGTTTAGCATCACTAAAGACTGCAAAGGGCTGCTGGTCTTTTCCCGCTTTACGGTGCAGACGCTGCGATCTGGTTGATCAAAAGCGGTCATGGCCGGGGGTGGGGACGTACGTCGAATAAACGTGTACATGCTACGGCGATATAGATCCTGGCCAGTATCGGCCACATAATCATTGAGATACCCCGAAAATTCGTTTTTCTCTTTCCATAGTCCACTGGGCTGGTAGGGTTTTACACTCTCCCCTCCCACCTCATTGCTAAGTAAGCCACTGGCACAAAGGGCATTGTCACGAATCATTTCTCCCTGCAAGCGATAACTGGGGCTACGAGCCAAATAGCGATTTATCGGATCCCTCTGGGCATGCTGTTTGGTCACTTCTGAGGACTGACGATAGGTATGAGACATCAACATCGTCTTAAGAAGTTGCCTCACATCCCAGCCACTCTCGACAAACTCGAGGGCGAGCCAATCTAGCAAATCGGGGTGGGAAGGCAAGGCTCCCTGACTGCCGAAATCATGTGGTGTGGACACCAGTCCTGTGCCGAAAATCACTTGCCAATATCGATTTACAGTCACACGAGCAGTGAGTGGATGATCGGGTGTAAACAACCATTGCGCCAGACCCAGCCGATTGGGTGGAAGATAGTCTGGGAGCGATTGAATCGCCTCGGGCGTGGAGGCAAAAACTTGCTCTGTGGGGTCATCGTACTGACCTCTGTTCCGCACAAAAGTTGGCCTTGGTGTCTGCATTTCCTGCATGACCATCGATTCTTGTACAGGATCTACCAGATGTAATTTCTCCCTACGTGCTGCGAGCAATTCGGTTTGTAGCTTCAGGTTTATCTTATCCTGAGACTTCAGGTAGTGTTCTTTCTTAAGCGTGGGAGCAAAATCACTTTGCTCCTCCTGAGTATCCTGCTGATGAAGTAAGAGGATTTCTAAAGCACTTACATCCCGGCTAAATATCCGTACCTGGTCAAAAAAGCCTTCATAGATGCCATCATCCACATCTGTGTAGAGATATTTCACCCCATTTCCTAGCGCAAGTGGCTTGTCGTCATAGAGGGTGTAGTCTCGATTCTTTGTTGGTAAAATAGTCTTGTAGAGATTGTCACGGACCACATGAGTTTTCAATTGTCGACCATTGAGAAATAACTTCACACCCTCCGCTTTTGCGGATCCATCGTGGGTAAAGAAGATGTGATGCCATTCCTCTGTTGGAATAATCTCGTCAACGAAAACCTCGATCAGGTTATGAGGCAGAGCATGTACGATTCGCGCAGTAATGCGATTTAAGGTATCGAGGTAGACCACCCATCCTCGCCAACTCGTGTTTTTCTCTCCAATGTTGCCAATGATGCTTTGAAATTTACCGGTCTTCTCTGTCTTAATCCAACAGCCGGCCGATAAAGGCTCGTACATTTCAAAATTCCTGACTCCAGAAAAGCGTATTCCGTCAAAATCGTGCGCAATGCGGATGGCGCCACCAACTTTTCCAGGTTCTTCTTCGTGGCCGCCAAAAACAACCGCTTTGGCATTGCCATCAATGGGTAAGGATTCAGAAATGGCATCAGTCTTTGGTTTACTCACTCGATCAAGTGGGAAATGATGATCTGCGCGGGGTGCTGAGAATTCGGTAAATTGATCAATATCCGCAATTTGCTCCTGGTTCAATTGTACCTCGTGTTCCAGAGAGTCTATTCGACCCTCGATCTCTGCAATCTGCTCAGCAATCTCTGGATTTGGCAACAAGACCATTGGGCCAAAATTCTGATCCGTACCCGTCATTCCCAACTCATTGACATTGTTGAAAAAGGCCGTCATTTGATAATATTCCTTTTGGGAAATCGGATCAAATTTATGGTCGTGACAGGCGGCGCACTCCATGGTGAGACCTAGAAAAGCCGTTGCCGTAGTATTAGTTCGGTCTCCCACATATTGCAAGCGAAACTCTTCACTCACGATGCCCAATTCCGTATTGAATGTATGATTGCGATGAAAACCGGTGGCCAATTTCTGTTCTGCAGTTGCTTCGGGCAGCAGATCTCCAGCAAGTTGCCAAGTGACAAACTGGTCGTATGAATAATTGTTCTTAAATGCTTTGATCACCCAGTCGCGCCAAGGCCACATTTCACGCATTCCATCAGCGTGCAACCCATGAGAATCGGCAAACCGTGCTACATCCAGCCACTCCATCGCCATGCGCTCTGCGTAAGCATCGGTCTGCATAAACCGGTCGATCATTTGCTCATAGGCATCTGCAGATTTATCCTGGATAAAGGCATCAATTTCATCCAATCCGGGAGGCAGACCACGCAGGTCAAAGCTGACTCTCCTGATCAGCCGCTCCCGATCTGCTGTGACAGAAGGCTCCAGATCATTTTGAGGTAACTGAGCATAAATGAAATTGTCAATTGGGTTTTCAACGACCCAATCATGAGGAAATCCCTGAGGAATCTCTGGATCCTTAGGTGGAATAAAAGCCCAATGAGCCTTCCACTCTGCACCGTCCTCAATCCATTTAGCCAGCAGCGCCTTTTCTTGGTCCGTCAGCTTCAATTTAGATTCGGGTGGAGGCATCTGCCTTTCAGGATCCTCTGAAAGAATGCGCTGCCACATGACACTTTTTTTCAGGTTTCCTGCGACGATCGCACGTTCACCGGAGTCCGCCAAAGAACCAAAGGCCGAGTCTTCCACATCGAAGCGCAAACCAGAGGCACGAGTCTCCTCGTCAGGACCGTGACAGGCGTAACATCGATCGGAAAGAATAGGCCGAATGTGAAAGTTAAAATCAACCTTGTCGGGCAAGGCTGCTTGGGCTAATTCAATTTCAGGCGGGAGGTTGGAACCACAAGAGAGTAATAGAGTAATTGCCAACAGACCAGCAAACCTAGGGATTGCCCGGGTACTGTACAGATCCCAATAGTACATGATATTTTTGTGGACTATCATGAAGCCATTAAGGTAAGGAAATAGGGCTTACCGCCTTACACATGCTGGTCGATCAAAATGGCGTTGCCATCCGGATCGAAAACGGTGAGGCTACCGGGACCCGACTCCCCTTCTGGAGCGGCACCTGAAATGGGTATTCCAGCGCCTTCTAGATGCTTGCGAATCTTACGCACATCATCAAAATCTTCCAATACATTCACATCGCTATCCCAACCAGGATTGAACGTGAGCATATTATTTTCAAACATGCCTTCGAATAAACCGATGAGGGTCGATCCGTTTTTCATGATGAAATATTTTCGTTCTTCTTTACCAGCAAAAACCTCAAAACCCAAGGTCTCATAAAACTGGCGGGATACAGCGATGTCTTTTACGGACAGACTAATTGAAAATGCTCCTAATTTCATCTCGTATTTATTATGACTTCGTATTTATTTTATTCGCAAGATAGATCCCGCAATATGCCTGATCCCTAAATCCACATTAAAGTAATAAATCACTAAGACATGATCGTTGTTCAGCATGACTGGCCAGGTATATCCAAGATCGCGACTGCCCCCATCATCACGGATGACAAACTCGGGAGCTGTGGCAAAATCAGTACATTCTGCATTTAAGATTCTTGCCCG
>CAJQNM010000518.1 GCA_905479665.1 uncultured Saprospiraceae bacterium | reverse complement strand
TCGGTGTACCAGAGTTGGACTCAACTGAAGTGTGAAGCCCTCACTAAATTTACGTCCCATGATAATTTGGTGGGTAAAATACCAACGTGAGGAGCCCAGGTTTTCTCTGTCCGGGATAGCAAACGGGAGTGTCTTTACGGCTGTGCTGACAAAATATGCCAGGGTTATGGGGGTGTTCCTAGCTCCCTTGCTTTGCCTCAAAATTTTGTACTTCATGTACCCATCTACTGTTTTCTCAAAACTACTTCTACCTAATCCAATCACAAACCGATCCGTTACACCATAGTCAAAACCTAACCTAATTGTTGCACCATCCAAACCAAAAAACTCCCTGATCCCTCCATTCACAAATCCAAACCGGTGGCCGATCTTGAAATCAAGAACGCCGGCTGCTGTGTTTTCCAAGGAGTGCAGATTGACAACTCTGTTGGTCTTGAAGCTCGCTTCTACATATTCGACAGCAGAACTATCTGCCCTCTCTTCGAGCATGGCTAGTAAATCCTCTTGGCTGAATGCAATAGTTGAGGCTAGCACAAATAGTATTGAAAGAAACAAGAATCGGATCATGGTGTGTAAAGATTGTATTCAACCTTAATTGTGACCTGCACTTCTTCTGCGATTTTTTTTATCAAGAGAGTCGGTACCTTCACCCCATATTCGGCCACTGAAATAGGAAATGTAGACTCGGCCACAAATTCTTGACCCTTTTTGATCAAAGTAGCTGTGTAGGTCACAGGATTCATAGTCCCATGGATAGTCATGTCGCCCTCGACGATGACGCTGTGTACATTTTCATCATCCAGTAGAGTAGGGTCCCAGTCCCTGATGACTCCTTTAAAGGAAGCCTTGGGAAATTTCTCACTTTCCATATAATTTTCATTGAAGTGTGTTTTCATCAACGACTTCCTAAATTCAAAATCCTTAATCGGGACCGCATAGTTGAGCTCCCCTGTAGCGATGTCAAAAGTCGTAGTGACTTTATTGTTCTCAGCCAGAATATCTTCCAATGGAGCTTCTGAGAAAAATGAGATATAGGCATCGGTCGCAAAATAACTTTGGCCGGCCAGGAATCCGCTACCAGCGATCAACAAGATCAAAGTGAAAAGAGAATATTTCATAGTTTTAATTATTGGGAGATCCAGCATCGATCCAACTTATGATTTTGCGGATCTCGCATTCGGGTAATTTCGGTTGGTTTTTTGGCATCGGTGAAAATCCATTTTCATGTAGGATAGCCCCTCGGAAGCGACCAGACTGTACCTGCGTTTCCAGCATCCCATAAGAATCCAGAGTGACCCCTCCTTGTTGTCCGTCTGAGTCGTGACATTGATAGCACCAATTTTCCAGGATAGGGACGATATCGTTCACGTAACTTACTGCATCAACCTGGCATCCTTCTGCAGGGTACAATTCATCTTCAATGTGGTAGGAGCAACTGGACATCAGGGCCATGCAAACCAACGTACTCAGTCGAAACTTCATAGTCTTTTCACGCTTTTCAAGGTTGAAGATCGGACGAATCCAAAATAGATAGACAATCAATGTATAAAGCTAGGTTACGTTTCCCCGACTACAAACAAAATGGGGTTGAATGAGAAGTTTGGGGCGACGAGTAGGAAAATCTTTGCGCTGAATCGAACTCTGTTCAAGGCAAAGTAGCAGCACTGACCGGAAAGTGTACCACTCCTAACATCCCTGGCAGGAAGACGCCATCCTCTTGCAGTGAAACATCTTGTGCGAAGGCAGTAGGTCGTATAGGGTCTGCGCAGGGTAGGTGGGAAGAAGAATCAGATCAGGAGAAATGCCCTATCTTCCTACAAAATTATTGTTTGCTATGTGCCGAAATATTCGACCCTTATTTAACTACGACCCACCCTCGACCAAAGAAGATATGTATGCCGCATCCTTGCAATTTGTGCGTAAGGTGAGCGGATACACCAAGCCATCGCAAGTCAACGAAGAGGCTTTTCACCATGCGGTAGAGCAGGTAGCCGAAACCATAGATAATTTACTTGCTCGTCTGGAGACCAATGCGCCACCACGCGATCGTGAAAAGGAAATAGAGAAGGCTCGTGAACGAAATAGAGTGCGGTTTGGCTAGCTATGGGGCGTACTTTTTCGTCTAGCTTTGTGAGAAAGAACTAAAACCCATGCTTGTACAAAATCGGTGGCTTACCATTGGCTACATTCTAGCTAGCTGGATGACTATGGGATTATTCATCACGGTTCACGAGCACCTATTTTTATCTAACTTTCCCGAGGTCACGGCATCCAGAGCTATGGCCGAGTACAGCTTTGCCAATAATCTGATCGCGGCTGTCGCGAGCTTGGGCATCGCAGGCAGCCTTTTTGCTTGGATGGAGATTCGCATATTTCGGGATCGACTGATCAAGCTGAATTTTGTCAAGGCGATAGCGATCAAAGTTTCCATCTATACTGTTGGATTATTGTTCTTGCTCATGCTCATTTCTCTGATATTTAATACCGTTCTTTCTGGTCGGTCGGTTCTAGATCCGGAAGGTCTCGGGGAGGTGAGGAGTTTTGTTTTTTCAATTTCTATTTTTCACCCGATTGGACCCATGATCACCATGGCTGTTGCTACTTCATTTGTGATCCAACTCAGCGAAAGACTGGGGTCCAACGAGATCTGGAAATTGCTGCTTGGAAGATACTCCAAGCCCAGAGAGGAGGAGCGCATTTTTATGTTTTTGGATTTAGATGATTCGACTACACTTGCTGAGCAATTGGGCAATGAACAATTTCACAATATGCTCAACGACTTCTTTTATGACATTGCCAAGACGATCATTAAACACAAAGGGGAAGTGGTGGAGTATGTTGGAGACT
>CAJQNM010000517.1 GCA_905479665.1 uncultured Saprospiraceae bacterium | reverse complement strand
GGGGCGTCGATCTTTGCCTCCAACATCGGCTCGGAGCATGTGGTGGGTCTGGCCGGCACGGGGGCCTCTGACAAGATGCCTCTCCTGATTTACGAGTTGCATGCTTGGATTGTCTTGATGTTGGGATGGGTATTTCTGCCCTTTTATTCCCGCGCGGACGTATTTACCATGCCAGAATTTTTGGAGCGTAGATTTGGTCCCAATGCCCGCTGGTTTCTCTCGATCTTTTCATTGGTGGCATACGTCCTTACGAAGGTATCAGTGACCGTCTATGCTGGGGGCATTGTGATTTCTACGTTGATTGGCATCGACTTTTGGGTGGGTGCACTCGCGACTGTGGTGCTCACTGGCATCTATACGGTATTTGGTGGGATGAAGGCAGTCGTCTACACGGAGGCTTTGCAGGCGGTGGTGCTTGTCTTCGGAGCAGGACTACTCACGATCATGGGCCTCAACGCAGTGGGTGGTTGGTCCGAGCTAAAAGCGACTGTCGGGCCTGAATATTTTAATATGTGGAGACCGGCCACAGATCCGGATTTTCCCTGGCCAAGCCTGGTGTTTACGAGTAGCATCGTGGGCATTTGGTACTGGTGTACGGACCAATATATTGTGCAACGGACCTTGACTGCGCGCAACGTGACCGAGGGTAGGCGAGGGACAATATTCGGAGCCTTCCTGAAATTACTGCCGGTATTTATTTTTCTATTGCCGGGCGTCATCGCCCTGGCCTTAAAGATGAAAGGCGAATTGGAATGGGATTCTCCAGATCAGGCTTTTCCGGCATTGATGACTGCAGTGTTGCCTTCAGGGCTTAAGGGATTGGTGGCCGCGGGTCTGTTGGCAGCACTGATGAGCTCGCTCGCTTCCGTATTTAATAGCTGTGCGACACTGTTTACAGTCGATGTGTATAAGAAATTGCACCCAGAGGCTGAAGAGCGGAAACTGCTCAGCGTGGGAAGAATAGCCACCGTAGTTGTAGTAATCGCTGGTGTAGCCTGGATACCCGTTATGCAAAATATTTCTGGCGTTCTCTATGAATATTTGCAATCGGTGCAAGCCTATATCGCTCCTCCCATCACAGCTGTGTTTTTACTCGGTATATTTTCGAAGCGCATAAATGCCCAGGGAGCGATGGCTACTCTGATCAGTGGATTGCTGATTGGCGCATTGCGAATTACGCTGGAGCTTACCAAAGATAATCTCACCCCAGGATCTTTCTTGCACACCGTGGGCGATGTCAATTTTCTCACATTCGCCGCTTGGTTTTTCTTTGTATCGGTATTTATTGCTGTAGGAGTCAGCCTGCTTTCTGCCGCACCTGCTATGGAAAAATTAAAGGGGCTGACTTTTTTCACTTTATCTGAAAAAGACAAAGCAGAAAATCGCGCCAGTTACAATATGTGGGATGTATTGGCCACCGTGTTTGTATTGGCGATTGTGGTATTTGTAATGGCATTTTTTAATGGACGGTAAATAGCATATCGATCGGAGGTTTTCGCTCTATTGAACCGAAAACTTCTTCGAGAAGCCCACGTTGTCGCTAGGTATATACTCCTGTAATGTGTGTATATATGATCAAAATGGCTATACTTGATTGTGTATAGAAACGTTATGCGATCTAGAAAAGCAACACTACTCCCACAAGAACAGAGGATTCTTAAGGACTTGGGCAAAATTCTGAAATTGGCAAGATTGAGGAGGAAACTCACGACAGAGCAATTGGCCGATCTGCACTTTGGTATGTCGAGAAAGGTAGTGATCACATCAGTATAGGAATCTACTTGCGGGTTCTGTCCGTACTCGGTTTGGAAAGCGATCTCAAGCAGGTAGCAACGGATGATGTGTTGGGGAGGAAACTTCAGGATGCTGGACTTATCACGCCAAGGCGAGTGAGGAAATAGGGGAAGATGAAGGAGATTCTCGTGTACGGCGATTGGCTAGAACTGCAAGTGCCGACGTTAAAAGGAGTGGCTGTAGAGTATTAAAGTTGATACGCCAAAATAGATTGGTTCTGAATCTTGTTCTTGAGTTCTAAAAGGTTGCATTCAAGGCATAATCCGGGATCTATAGACTTTGGGAAAAAAAAACGGTTCTTCTCACTTTTTGGTTTGTAGGCTGTCGCCCTTGTCAAGAAGAAATACCTTTTGAGAAAGAGCTAGTAGAAGATCTAAAGGAGACTTCTTTTTTGCTCGTCAACATATGTATGACATCTGATGAAAAACATTGGCGCGATCTTATTGAACGGGAACAGTTGCCTGGCGTAAACCTCTTTGCAAATGAAAACTGGACAAAAAAGCTAGCTAGAGCATATGACATCAGGGGCTATCCTCGCTATATTTTACTAAATGAGGAAGGAATAATAGTGAAGAACAAATGTATGCGGCCCAGCGACCCAGCGCTCTCTCCACTGATCAAGAAGTATCTGGGTACGTAAAGCTTGAATCGCTATCTTCAGATTCTAACTTGTCCACTATGTTGCTATTTCCAAAGATTAATCTTTTTCTGCTCAGCATTTGCCTCCTCGTTCAAACCCATTTCTTCCAAGTAAATGCCCAAACCTGGGAGGTCGCCGCTTTTGAAGTAGATGTTTCCCCTCCGTTAGGAAGCCCGGTGGCTTACGCACCGGCCCGGTCGATTACTGATCCGCTTTTGGCCAAGGGGATAGTGATCAAGAGTGAGGCAAAGCCGATCGTCCTCTGTTCGGTAGACTATCTGGGCATTGCCAATGAGGGCCGGGATGCATGGAAGAAAGCGCTGGCTAAGGCAGCAAAAACCACTGAGGATCGAGTCTGGGTGAGCGCAGTGCATCAGCATGACGGCATGCGTTGTGATTTTACCACGGAGCGCGTGCTGGATGAATACGGACTGGGAGGAACCCGCTATGATATGCCTCTGCTTAAGAAGATCATCCGTAAGGTCGCTCGCTCAGTCAAGAAGGCTGACAAGAATACAGAAACGGTCACTCACATCGGTATGGGCAAAGCCAAAGTCGAGAAGGTGGCTTCAAATCGCCGCATACTGGGTGAAAGCGATACTGTCGAAATAATCCGCTGGAGTAAAACCTCTGATCCGGCAGCCATTGCCGCGCCTGAAGGACTCATCGACCCATGGTTAAGATCAGTGAGCTTTTGGAACGGTGATGATGCCGTGGCTGTCCTCACATATTATGCGACACACCCGCAGAGCTATTACGGCAAGGGTGATGTGAACGCGGAGTTTGTAGGTATGGCTCGTAGAGCTCGTCAAGACGAAACAGGCATTCCTCATATTCACTTTAATGGTGCAGGGGGGAACATTACTGCTGGAAAATACAACGATGGTTCGGAGCCTGTTCGACCCGTGTTGGCCGCCCGTATGGAAAAAGGAATGCGAGAAGCTTTTGCCGCCACGATCAAGAAGCCCATCGGGATCTCCCTACCGGATTGGAAAAGCAAACCGATCCACCTGCCCCTCGGCGAGCATCTCATCGAGCGAGAATTACGCAATAAGCTTGCCTACCCCCAATTGCCGGATTTACAGAAATTTGTGGCAGCAAAACACCTTGCTTGGTATTTGCGGACTCAACAAGGGCACCCAATTTTGATTTCCACGCTCAAATTAGCTCCCGGCATTCAATTGCTGCATTTACCGGGTGAATTATTTATTGAATATCAGTTGGCTGCCCAAGCGTTGCTACCAGACGGCGAGCTCTGTGTGGCAGCCTACGGCGAGTATGGCCCTGGTTATATCGGCACCGAGATTTCTTATTCTCAGGGAGGCTACGAAACCAGCGAACGGGCAAGTCGGGTGAGTGCCGCTTCGGAAAAAGTGATCATGAGAGCAGTGGAAGAATTATTGAAGGAATAGACTAATTAATAGTGTATAATTAATAATTAACAAACAGGACTTCTGCCACAATTGTCTGATTTGATAAAGTAACTTAAGTTTCGGGGGTAATTAATGAACAGGCATTGGATGTGTGTATTGAATATCGGACTCTATCCAATGTTGTTTTAACCCATTGTTTGCGAATTCAAGGGGCTAAAGCCCGCCTTGGAATGAGTTTCTTCATTTTGGAGGCTTCGGGATAAATGTGGTGCCTTATGTGGGGAGGGGGTAGCCTACTGTGATACACATGACATGTCTGATTCAAACCATAATTATGAC
>CAJQNM010000516.1 GCA_905479665.1 uncultured Saprospiraceae bacterium | reverse complement strand
ACGAAGAATTTTCGTCAAGACGTGAAGCAAGAGAGAGGGAAAAATATTTGAAAAGTGGATTCGGAAAGAAGTGGATAAAAGAAAAATGGTCTCGTAGCTCAACTGGATAGAGCAGCTGCCTTCTAAGCAGCAGGTTTCAGGTTCGAGTCCTGACGGGATCACAAATATTACAACTGGATATCAACCTGTCCGGTGACAAGCAGACAGGCCTACCTGCCGTACCGGCAGGTAGGCAGGGAGCAGCTGCCTTCTACTCAGCAGGTTTCAGGTTCGAGTCCTGATGGGGTCACAAAATATTACAACTGGATATCTACCTGTCCGGTGACAAGCAGACAGGCCTGCCTGCCGTACCGCCAGGTAGGTAAGCAGCTGTAGATTGCCACCGAAAAGTATACCACTCTGTCATCGAAAAGTAGAGCAGCCGTCATGGGATCACACAAAAAGCTCAACTGGATACCTGTCTGTCGTAGCGCAGGTTGGTGAGCTTCGAACCAGAGGCCCAGTCGATAACGGACTAACAAAGAAGTGAAAGACAATGCCAGTCACCATATGCGAATACTTGGAAAAATTCTAACGGCATATTAATATAGATATCCGAACGCACCAGAGTGGCGGTATGGAAATCCGTAGGCGGAAAAACCGATTCGGGATATCCGTTTATCTCAATCTTCTTGCCATTGATGGGATATCGAAATATTCAATAGCGACTCGGCAAACTCGATAAAGTGGAGTGGGGTGGTATTTTTACGCAAGGTCACGATGAATGTGGCAAAGACGATTTGCGTGATTGGTGTTGTTTTTGCAACGTGCACCCGCTATGGTAAGAGCTCTGCATTGCCTCGATGTGGCATCTCTTGCGACTTCACCTTCAAAATGTTCTGGAGCAAAATGACGGGTTCTGCCAATTGGAGGACCCAGGACTCGTTCTGCCTCTCGCTCACCTTCGGCCATCATGATCCCCATCAATATTGGATCAAATCGTAGACCGGTAGGGTAACTTGGGTCAAGATCTCTAGTGGGCTCAATATAATGTACCGTCGTGCCATGAGTGAGCCGATATTGCTCAATACTCGCCTTATCATTCTCCCTGACATCTTGAATAAAAATTGATATTGCCCTCATAAGCACATCCATAATGTTTGTATAAAGACCCTCTTTCAGCACTATGTCTTTAGGATTGTTGCTTAACACATAGAGTTCGCCTGGTCTTGGTAAGAGGTCAAGCACAGCCATCGCCGGAATAACCTCACGGTTACCCCCATCTACAAACTGCTCTTGTTTTCCAGCAGTACTTATTTCAACAGGAGGTAGAAAAGCTGCCTGATTAGAGCTCGCAAGAAGAGCATCTAGGAGTTCTTTGTGGGTGGAAATAAGTCGGACATCGTATCGTTTGGTTGAATCTAGGGCAACATTGGAAAAAACTGTGATTCGCCCTGTTTGGAGACTTATGGCAGTCAATAGGAGAATAGTACTAGATGCCTTGATGGTATCGAATGCACTTTTGTCAACGTGAGTACGTATCATTCCTTCCAGGGGAGCAGTATCGAAAAAGTAGGGTTTATTGTGCCTCAGATTGGCTATTACATTTTGTTGCCGCAATATTGCGTCATTATTAGGAACCGATGTGTAGATTGTTTCCAAAACATCAATCTTTCCGGCAGCTACAAGTGCAGCAATTAGGGCACCTGTGCTAGTGCCACTGATAACTTCAAAAGAGCCAATCGCTTTTTGCTTAATAATATAGCTCAGTGCACCAACCGTAAATGCACCCTTCGCACCTCCTCCGCTTGTAATTAGTGCTCGCATAATTCTTGTCCTTATAGTTTGAATTTGTAAACAAAACCTACTTCTGTGAAATTGGACGTGATTCGATTCGTCCAGTGATGCATCAGGAAAATTCCTAGAAAATCTAAGTCTAATCCCAATCCTAGACCATAAATATTAATTTGTCTATTTAGACCTCGGCCATACTGCACCAAGAACTTACCTGCTCCAAGTGTACCCAAATTGATATTCAGTGGGAATAAGCGAACTTCAGCTCGAGCGACAATTGACAGGAGTCCAGTTCTGTCAATGAATGAATGTCCAAGACCCGCCAATAGCCTTACGTGCCCGCCGCAATGTTGGCCAGCAACAAGATTGTCCTCATGAACAGCAGTATCGGTTGGTGCAAAAGTATAGGAGAGCAATAGTCTTGAGTGAGCTCCGAAACCCTCAGATTTCTTGCCCAGATCTGTTGGACCTAAGCTCCCTTCTAACTGAAGCCCAATCCCTCGGCAAAACACGGCAGGCTTGGATTTTGCTTTACTATTAAATGAAATTATTTCACTAACCCACCTTCCACTCTCTAGATCATCTAGCGGGATCATTCTCGTGAAGCATCTTGATTTCTGGCCATCCCCACCGACCCACTTAGTGAACTCCTTTATCGCTCGCTGTAAATTCTTGTATGCGTTTGGTTTTGAGTCCTTCAGATTTCTAAGGGAGGTCTCTGTAGCTTCTCTGCCGCTCGGAGCTGGGCCTAATTCTCTGGTGATTTGTGTGAGTGCATTTACGTAATCTTTCGCCCTTTCTAGGCAAACAGTGTCACTGCAACACTCTACTTGTGCATGGACATCCAGTATGCTTATTGAGATGCCGATTGCTAAAACTATGCAGACCAGCTTATGCTTCTTCATCCTTAGGTATTTGGTTTAAAGGTTGGTAGTACCTCCATCAAACCATGATAGGCTCGTGAGGTCCATCCGATATTTTGGGCCTTGGCTGCATCTCTCGATGCATTATTCCTCAGCATTTTCAAGATCAAAGTGCATTGAGATGGGCAAATCGTTACCAAGTAGGGTTCATTATTTTTTCTACATACTTAACTTCTTGTCTACTGAAGTCAGAGGACGCCTCTTTAGAAATAGGTTTGCTGTCATCAAGCTTTAAAAGGTCTTGCATGCCACCTTCTTGCTCTCTATCATTGTCGCAGGTAATTTCTCATGGTGTTGCGCAATGCCGGTCTACTAGGAGGCTGTTGAATTACTGGCTCGATTTGGCTCGCTAGCTTATTTTGGTAGCAGACGAGCCAAA
>CAJQNM010000515.1 GCA_905479665.1 uncultured Saprospiraceae bacterium | reverse complement strand
GTAAATCAAATGGATTATGCTGTGGAGCAGGTGGTGCACAGATGTTTAAAGAAGACGAACCCGGTGCCAAACGGATCAATATCGAACGGACCGAAGAGGCGTTAAAGACAGGGGCCAAAACAATTGCAGTGAACTGTCCGTTTTGTCTCACAATGATGAGTGATGGAGTTACTGCCAAGGAAAAACAAGAGGAAGTGATGGTTCTTGATCTATCTGAAATGATTGTACAGCGCAAAGGATTATGAACACAACCGTAAATGCCATGTCGCCCGCGAGCAGAGTCTGGGTCTACCACAGTTCTCGGCCCTTTACCGATCAGGAAAAGCTGGGCCTAACTGAGGATTTGCAAACCTTTGCTACACAATGGGCAGCTCACCAAATACCACTGACGGCAGATGCACTCATCTTGCATGATCGATTTATCGTGATGATGGTCGATGAAAATTTGATTGGTGCCAGTGGCTGCTCAATCGACGCATCCGTTCATTTTCTGCAAAAGTTAGCACAGAAGTACAATCTTGATCTATTCAATCGAATGCTTTTTGCGGCCCTAATCGATGGCGAAATCAAATCAATCTCAAAACCGGAATTTGTCCAGCTCTACCAGGATAAGGAGATTAATGACCAGACAATGGTATTCGATACACTTGTCCCAACGAAAGAAAAGCTTGAAGACGAATTTGTTAAGCCGCTTGGAGAGAGCTGGCACAGACGGATGGTCTCTTAATCCCTTCCACTATGGGCTGGCAGAGCATCCAATTGCTCAAGAATTTGATCTATTTGGGCGAGTGTGGAGTGTAGGCCTAGTTGGTACATTTCCTCTGCTTTGCTAAAGTTAAAAACATGATAGGCGTTTAGCCCCGCTGGCTCGATCACCACATCGCAGTGATCCTCATCGAGTCGAGAACGGTACCACAAAGAGATCTCAAAGACCCGACTTAAGATACTCCGAATATTTCCAAGATCTTTATTGGTCTTTATATCCTTGGTCACCACATTCGAACCAAAAAGAAAATCGCATTCTGACCGAATATTTTCAGCCGGCATGTTATGCATCACTCCCCCATCCAGATACAACGAACCATCTATTTCTACGGTTTGGAACACTCCTGGTACTGCGGCTGATGCCATCACCGCACGATAGAGCGGCCCCTCGTTCCAGACCTCGTGCTTTCCAGTGTTGAGATTCGTCAGGCCGAGATAGAATGTCTTAGGCAAATCCTCGATCTTTTCAATAGCCACGTATTTCTTTAGTTGCTCTTCCAGATGTTTTTGATTTGACCAGCCTTGCAAAGACATCGCTGGACGAAAGATGCGATTCAGATTGCTCTCCTTGGCGATTTGCAAAATCTCATCAGGACCGTAGCCGGCAGCGTAGAGCACACCGATGATGGCTCCGGCTGACGTGCCGATGATGGCATCTGGAAAAATTCCGTTCATTTCTAAACCTGCCAGCACCCCGATGTGGGCCATGCCTCGTGCTCCACCACCCGAAAGAGAGATTCCTATTTTTTTATCCTGATACATCTGACAACAAAAGTAACGGTGTCGAGCGAAAACTGGTATGTGTGAGGTTTGGGCGACTGGCTATAAATGTGGACTTTTAGCATATGATCGAATCCTTTGCTTCACACGTACTCATGGTACGTCCACATCAGTTTGGTTACAATGAGCAAACTGCTGTAAATAATGCCTTTCAAGAGAATGACGATTCACTCTCTGCTAGTGAAATCCACACCAATGCGCTTGCAGAGTTTGAACTGCTCGTGAAAGACCTGATGGCCGCTGGTATCGCTGTGACGGTGATGGATGACACAGAGACTCCTCACACACCCGATGCCATATTCCCCAACAATTGGATCACGCTGCATGCCAACGGTGCGTTGATCACCTACCCAATGTTTAGTGAACTGCGCCGCGCCGAGCGTCGCGAAGATATTATCGAGCATCTCATGCAAGCTATTGGATATCCGCGGAGATATTCACTCGAACAATATGAGGCCAAGGGCTTATATCTGGAAGGTACTGGAAGCATGGTTTTTGATCGTGAACATAAGATCATCTATGCCTGCCTCAGTGATCGCACTGATCCCACCATCCTAGATAAGTTTTGCACCCTGATGGAATACCGGAGATGTGTTTTTAGTGCCGTAGATAAAAGGGGCACTCCCATTTACCATACAAACGTAATGTTGACCATTGGCGACGGCTTTGCGGTGATCTGTTTGGACGCAATAGTTTCTGATGAAGAACGTGAGCGGGTGCAAAAAGTACTTGAGCAATCTGGCAAAGAACTTGTCAAAATCTCCCAAAATCAGATGCAGTCCTTTGCTGGAAACATGCTCATGTTACGCAACAATACTGGCCAGCCGGTGCTCGCTATGTCAGCAGCTGCAGAGGCGAGTCTTACTAAAACGCAACGATCTAAGCTGTCATCACATGCGAAAATCGTTGCTACTGCTATTCCGACCATTGAGAAGTATGGTGGCGGAAGTGTGCGATGCATGCTGACCGAGCTGGTTGATGTCGTGTAGTTCATGCTGCATAGTATATGTCGAAATATATGACTATTTTGTGTCGAAATAATCGACATTGGCATTATTAAAGGGACGTGGTGCACAGATCAATACGGAAAATCCATTTGCTCAACATACTCGTCAGAAGGAGCTCACCCAGGAAGATCTTGAGGAGAAGCAGTACGTACGCACTGAAATAACCGAGGTTTTTCCCAAAACCATCGTAAATAAGATCGCTAGTCCAGATGTCGGTATGGCCTACTCGATCAATCCCTATCAAGGTTGTGAGCATGGATGTGTTTATTGTTATGCACGCAATTCGCACACCTATTGGGGCTACAGTGCCGGACTAGATTTTGAGCGCAAGATCATGGTGAAGAAAAATGCACCTGATCTACTGCGAAAATTCTTGATTGCCAAAAACTGGAATGGCACTCCGATCGCCATGTCGGGCAATACAGATTGCTACCAACCCATTGAAAAAAAGTTAGAAATCACCCGTAAACTTTTACAAACCTTTGCAGATTTTGAACATCCCACGGCAATCATCTCCAAAAGCAATATGGTGTTACGAGACATGGACATTATACAGGACCTCGTTTCGAAGCGGCTCTTCAAAGCAGCCATTTCGCTCAATACGCTGGACGACAGATTTCGGCAAAAACTTGAGCCTCGGGCTGCGTCGGTGCAACAGCGTATTCGGACGATCAAAGAGCTGGCAGCAGCTGGAGTCCATGTCCGCTTGATGGTCGCTCCTGTCATCCCCGGCCTAAATAGTCATGAAATCGTGGAGATGGTGAAGCAGGCGGCAGACTGGGGTGTCTCGGCCATCTCTTATATAGTCGTGCGGATGAATGGAGACGTGAGCGAGATCTTTTCCGATTGGTTGGACAAGGCCTACCCTGATCGTGCGGCCAAAGTCCTTAATCAGGTCAGGTCGTGCCATGGTGGGCAACTGAACGATAGTCGGTTTGGTCTGCGCATGCGTGGGGAAGGTCAGGTCGCTGACATCATCAACAAGCAATTTAAGGTGGCCAAATCCCGCTACCTCCCAGAAGAGACGAACCTTGACTTGGATAGTACCCGATACCTCAATCGAAAAGATCCACAATTGAATCTATTTTAGGCATTACCTTCGTGCGATGAGAGAACTCGTGCTAAAACCTTGGGCAATAAAGCAAAGAATAGATGGCCCGAAGCTGCCTCTTTTCGAGGTAGATCTTACCACCTTTGTCAATCCTCGGAATAATTTTGAGTTAGAGGCCATTGTCTTACATGCCAGGCCCACGATCAATATCATATGCCTCACTACAGATCATCAGTTTGTCCTGGTCGAGCAGTTTCGGTTTGGTGCGGAGCGATTTTTTACCGAACTCCCGGCAGGTATTATAGACAAGGGCGAGCTACCGATTGAGGCTGCCCAGCGAGAGTTGATGGAGGAGACTGGGTACCTTTCACACGACTGGACATTGTTAGGGACGTCCTTTATTAATCCTTCCTATGTGGACAATGTTTGTCATCATTTCCTTGCCAAGGATGCCACGTTTGCTGGGAAAGCCTCCAATGAAGATTCAGAAGACATCGCGGTACGACTTTTTCCATTTGCGGAGCGTAGCAGACTTCTCACCGATGGTACGATTCAGGATGCGATGACTCGGGCAGCACTATGTTTATATGACGATTCAAAGGATTAGTGTCGTGATTTTTGGAATAGGGGGTAGCCGCAGATCTAATCAACGATGCTTGGTGAAGAAATGCGATGGTTCTTGAGCCTGGGCGATGGTCATGGGGCCCGTCCCCTGACTCCTTCTGGACCAGTGAGCCTTTCCTCATTTCCTCTTTTTTCTCTCCGACATCCGAAGTCAGGTGACCTGATTCAGAGATGCTCACTATATAGAACGGACTTGAGAATCCCTCTCTACGATCGGAAAGCTTATATTTGCATTTTTTTAATGTGACCCGATGAGTGAGACGGAAGTATTGCCAACAGAAGAGACCGCCCAGCTACTGGGCTTGACCCCCGATGAGTTTCAAAAAATTTGTGAAATCATGGGGCGTGTTCCGAATTTTACGGAGTTGAGTATCTATTCAGTGATGTGGTCTGAACACTGTTCGTACAAGAATTCTATCCGACTTTTGAAGACGTTACCCCGCGATGGCGATCGTCTGCTGGTGGGTGCTGGTGAAGAAAATGCGGGACTCGTTGACATTGGCGA
>CAJQNM010000514.1 GCA_905479665.1 uncultured Saprospiraceae bacterium | reverse complement strand
GAGGAGATCCGCGATCATCTACTGAAGGCCATTTTTGGATCATTTTCCAATGCGAAGTCAAATCCAGAAAATGCAAAATATCAGATGGATTGGGTCTCTTATTTGCTGGGCAAAAGGGAATCTCGCCGCTTGATAGGAGATCATGTTTTCACCTTTCGAGATGTGACAGAAGATCGGCAATTTCAGGATTCGGTGGTGCAAGAAACCCGCGAGATCGATGTGCACTATCAGCAAAATCTGGTCGATGAAAATATTCCAGATTTTTTGTCCAAGGCATTGTTTTATAAAACTGGAAAATATTATATCCCTTACCGCAGTCTCTATTCTCGGAATATTGTGAATTTATTTATGGCCGGTCGTTGCTTCAGCTGTTCGCACGTAGGTTTAGGTGGTCCTAGAGTGATGCGCACTACTGGACAAATGGGGGCAGCAGTTGGCTATGCTGCAGCGCTCTGCAATAAACATGGGGTCAACCCAAGAGCTATTTACGAGACGTATTTGGAGGAATACATGAAACTGATCGAAGACCAGCAATGGGAAGAACATTAATACTACTCCTGTTTTGGGTGGGCACGGTTTCTTCCGGATCAAAAGTGCAGCCGCTTTTCCTTAACAATACGGAGGATTGGGAGAAAATCTCTGATGAAAAGCAGATTTTCTCCTTTTACAATCGAGACAGCACCCAGCAGCATGAGATGTCGGTGCTCGAAGACTCTGTCGGCCTTCCGCTCCTATTTTATTCAGATATTCGTACACCCGTTTGCATCGATGGGATCTGCAAACCGGTTTATATTGAAATGTACTGGGACCTGACCGGTACGTATTTTGGTTTTGGTGTGCGGGAAGCGGAACCATTGACCAAATATGATCATGAGGAATTTGAAGCACCCGATTATGAAAAATTGCATGCTTTGCTCAATAATGCCCATGCACCGATCGCTCGCAAAGAGCTGTCTGAGCTGACTAACAGGCCTGTAGATTCAGTGAAACAGATTACCTACAATGGTGTTGAAGTTGATGCAGTAAGTGGAGCAACGGTCCAATCAATTAAAGAAATGGTGGTGCAGGGAGCACTCTATTCCTGCTATACTTTGTGGCACTTGGCCTATGGGGAGGCTACGTTAAAGACCCGAGCGTATCTTAGAGAAAATTTAAGCGAAACGTTGGTGATGGCCTTGCTGGGAAGTGACGATGGCAACTATCGATTTGAGGCACTCAAGTTGATGCGTGCTGCAGATATGCATCGATATAAACCGGAATTAATTTCCTTGTTCGAGCAGGCCAATCCCATGACAAGAAAGTATTTACTAAAAAAGATGCCTGATGCGATGTGGGCAGATCCTGCCATGGCTGCATATTTGTATGCTCGATTTCGTGATCTAGATTTTAACTCCAAGACTTTGTTGATCAATCGAGTTAGATCTGATGAGGAAAAAAAATTGGTGCTATTGTCTCAGCAGGTCGATGCAATGAGTAAAAATCAATTGAAATTATTTCTCTCCCAAGTGTCCGATTTGAATTCAGATAGTGCTGAGAAAATTTATCATAATTTACGAGCATGTTTGGCGGATGGAAAATATAGTTACAATTATTTAATCGAAAAGCATCTGCAGAACCAGTAGACAAAAGAGCGATGAATCGAAGAAAATTTATAAAAAGAACAAGTCAGGCGAGTGCGTTGGCTTTTTCAAGTAGATCATTGATGCTAAAAAATGAAGAAGATATATCGATTGGGGTAATTGGGTTAGATACCTCGCATTCCATTGCATTTACCAAGGTCATCCATAGTAAAGATCCAAACGGCAATGGAACCGGATTTCGAGTTACGCATGCCTATCCACATGGCAGCAAGGACATCGAAACAAGTGTCAGCAGAATGGAGGGGTATACCCAGGAGATGCGCGAACTGGGAGTCACGATTAGCGACTCCATCGGGACACTGCTGGAGCAGGTCGACGCGGTACTGCTCGAAACCAATGATGGCCGATTGCACCTTGAGCAGGCAGAGATGGTGATAAAAGCAGGCAAGCGCTTATTTATTGACAAACCCATCGCTGCGAGTTATGCCGATGCAGCCCGGATTTTCCAATTGGCTGCAGAGCATGAGGTACCTATTTTCTCGTCATCCTCATTGCGTTTCTCTCCATCGATGGCAGCCATCAAAAATGGCTCACTTGGAGATATACTTGGGGCTTCAACCTTTTCTCCAGCAAAACTGGAGCCGACTCACCCAGATCTCTTCTGGTACGGAGTACATGGAGTAGAATCACTATTTACGCTGATGGGTATGGGTTGTTTGTCGGTGCAGCGTACCCACACCGAAGACACAGATGTCGTTGTCGGTACCTGGGAGGATGGGCGCATTGGGACGTTTACCGGACTGCGTGGAGGGAAGACGGGTTATGGAGGGACGGCCTTTGGAACGGAAGGTATTGGTGAAGCCGGCATTTACGAGGGCTACGAACATTTAGTCAAAGAAATTCTTGAGTTTTTCCGTACAGGTGTTCCTCCGGTGGAAGCGGAAGAAACACTCGAAATATTCGCCTTCATGCAAGCCGCAGATTTGAGCAAAGATGAAGGAGGCGTTTCCGTACCTCTGTCAAGAGTGCGCTAGTCACTCTTGATTAATTATTAATTATCCATTAATTAATTACAATTATTAATTTATTAATTAAATGCGTTACGATCGTCGTCAATTCTTAAATGAAGGCACCAAGATTGCAAGTGCTCTTTCTGTAGCACCCTTCGTGATTTTGAAGAATAAGAAACCAGCGCAACTTATTACAGTTGCAATTATGGGTATGCAAAATCGAGGAAATTCGCTGGCCAAAGTATTTGCCAGCCGCGATGACTGCGAGGTGTCTTGGCTCTGTGATGTTGATACTCGCTACATGGAAAAAACCGGCAAGGAGTTGGCGACCCTGCAAGATCGGAAACCAAGGCTTGAGCAAGATATACGTAGGGTGCTTGAGGACCCGACACTCGATGCACTGGTGGTAGCGGCACCCGACCATTGGCATGCACCGGCAGCAATCATGGCCATGCAGGCTGGCAAGCATGTGTACCTTGAAAAGCCATGTAGTCACAACCCACAAGAAGGGGAGCTTGTCGTGGAGGCCGCCAAAAAATATGATCGCATCGTTCAGATGGGAAACCAACGACGATCCTGGTCCAATGTGCAAGCGTGTATGGAGGAATTGCACGCTGGAATTATCGGAAACATTTATTTTGCCAAGGGCTGGTACAGTAATACGCGTGAGTCCATCGGGATTGGAAAGAGAACAGCCGTGCCAGACTATCTCAATTTTGATCTCTGGCAGGGCCCCGCACCGCGCCGAGATTTTCAGGATAATATCCATCCCTACAACTGGCATTGGTTTTGGGATTGGGGCACCGGCGAAGCATTAAATAATGGCACGCACTTTCTAGATTTAATGCGCTGGGGTATGCAGGTGGACTATCCAGATCGGGTTGTTTCAAGTGGAGGGCGCTATCATTATCAAGATGATTGGGAGACCCCCGACACTCAAACGATAAATCTCACTTTCGCAGAAAATAAAGCGATGAGCTGGGAGAGCCGCAGTTGCAACGGCATGAGCCTCTACGGTTATTCGGCTGGTGCAATATTTCATGGCGAAGGGGGGAGTTGTATTATCGGTAGCGGTAACGAATACAAGATCTATGACAATGAGAGCCAGCAAAGTTTGATCAAGGAGGTGACCGCAGGCGATGCTCTTGAACACGACCAGCGTAATTTGGCAGGGCCGGGAGCAGCCTATGACGCGTCTCATGTGCTCAATTTCTTGCAGGGCATTCGCGAAGGTGAAATACAACGCAGCGCGATAGAAGGTGGGCATAAAAGTACCTTGCTTTGCCAGCTCGGCAATATTGCCTATCGTACGGGACGTGCACTCGATATCGATCCGACAAATGGCCACATCCTCAATGATGACGAAGCCATGAAGCTGTGGAGTCGTGAGTATGAGGAGGGATGGGAGCCGAAGGTGTAGGTGGGAAAGAGGAAATGGAGAAAAGCTTCGCGAGGAAGAAGAGGAAAGCTTCGCGAGGAAGAGGAGGAAAAGTGAGATAGGTGCGGGCGAGCCTCAATTCAAGGCGGTTTCAACCCCTTGGTGGGTGGGCAACAGATGGGATGATTGGTACTGCGATTTTGCAGCGAGTGGAGTAGAAGTCTGTCTGCGCTTCAAAAAAATTCCGGATGCTCTTACTCATAATTACTGGAGTTTGCAGGATTGTGACATTACGATATAGAAGACCGAAATAAAATTTGATGATTTAAGTGGATCCAGCAAATTAGGTAAAGGGAGCTCAACAGGATGAGAGATATCGGGTTCATGACTAAAAAAAGTGTGTTACTACAAGCAACACACTTTTTTAACTTTAACTAGGCATGGGAAGACCTGTAGATTTAGGCGTATTTTCTAGCGACGTCTCTTAGTCGTTTTCTTTTTGGTCGTTTTCTTTCCTGCTCTTGCACCCTTTTTTCCCTTCACCTTCACCGTTTTCGATTTCGAAGAAGCTGCGGTTGTAGTTCCTGGCGATCGATGAACGCCAGCCTTCGTAGTTTTCTTGCTGCTTGCACTTGCTCCGTCGGCTCCCTTCACTTGTTTTCGCACGGTTGTTTTCTTTCCAGCTGCGGCATGGTTTCTATCTTTTGCAGCACCCTGTGCTGTATTTTTCTCTACGGCAGCTTGATTACCACGCGGTCCCTGTGCAGTCACCGTTGTTTTAGATTTTTTTCCTATCGCATCCTGTCCTTGCTTCCCGCGGGCCCCAGCTACTGTGGTTGATTTAGTTGCGGTTACCTTACCGCCAGCTGGACCGGTTCTTTCGATTGTCTTAGTTGTTCGAACGGCACTACGCTGAGATACTTTTGGATTGGCGCGGTAGGTCTTGATATTTGTTTGATGTCTCCTCTGCACTGATAAAGATGCCCTTCTTCGAGGGGTATATACTCGGTGAGCATGGAAGACTCGATGTGTGGGCACCGCATGAAAATGACGGTGGTGATGGTGATGATGTCCGAAATATACTGTCCAAGCAGAGGGCCTCCATGGGCTCCACCAGCGAGGATAATGGTGAAATCTCCAGGGAGAAACCCAAGCCACGTAATTAGGTCTGTAGACAAAGCGCACTGTTGGCCATGCCCAAACGTTGACGACCAATCTAACCTTGTCCTCTTCGAAATTAGGTCCCCGGCCATTATCTACTTCATTGAAAGGCTCTACAATCCATGCTTCTCCATAAATATCCTCATCTCCAATGATTTGTAATATCGCTTCTCCGTCCTTTGTGCTTTCTATTTCTATGACTGCAATGTCCTGTGCTTGCTTTTCATCCAGGGGCACTTGCAAGACAATAGCATGGGCGTTGTCTTCCACAAAATCCTGAACACGGATATAATCTACCTGACCGTCTTGATCAAGATCCAGATTATTTACCTTATTATCTTCTTGATTTAATAATTTTTCAAAGGACTCTAATGACTTAGCCTCTTTGAACAGGTCAAGGACTGCGGCCAAGCTTAGATGATCGCCGGGAAGACCTGTTTCCGTTTGAAAATATTCGTCCTGACCCATTAAAATAGAAATGCTCAGGATGGTTGCAATGGTGAAACTCGCAGTTGATCTAATGTAATTCATGATTCTAATTTTTTGGTATTTAGTTGTTTGGACTTCGCACATCGATCAAAGTTTAAGATAGGTTACTACCGTAACATTTTCCTAACGTTTTCACGGCAACACAGTCAGTCCAATCAAAAATAGGTTTCACTTTTATTGGGGTATCCTAAAATAAGTGCCTGGACGGATTTCGCATAAGATATCTGCTAAACTTAGCTCTAAAAATCGAAACAAACATCTAATATTAAGTTCGTCTTTGGAGGAAAATGAGGGAGTTTCGCGAGGAAGAAGAGGAAAGCTTCTCGAGGAAAAAGAGGAAGCTTCGCGAGGAAGAGGAGGAAAAGCTTCGCGAGGAAGAAGAGGAAAAGTGAGATAGGTGTGGGCGAGCCTCATTCCAAGGCGGTTTCAACCCCTTGGTGGGAGGGAAACAGAAGGGAGGAAAAAGAAGCTTCGCGAGAAAAATGAGGAAAGCTTCGCGAGGAAGAAGAGGAAAGCGGATGCGGTTTCGTGACAGGTGGAGTAGCCGAGCATCTATTGCTCGGTCTGATGATTCCCAAAGAAAACGAATATTCCCAAAGAAAATAATCATTCTCTCTGCATTACATACCTTGTCATCATGCAAAAGTGGATCTTAATACTTGTCTCCTGCGCCATGACGTTTCTGCTGGTCAGCTGCAGACAGTCTCAGACAATCGACCAACAAGCGACTGCGGCACAAAAATTAATTGGTCTTTCTTTTGACAAAGAAAAAATGGATACTCTCGCTCCCTATCTAGAGCGAAATCGTGCCGGGTTTGATTCGATGCGCCAGACTTCGATTGAGGAATCTGTCATGCCGGCCTTGCAGTTTAATGTCTTCCCACGGGGCTTTGTGATGCCAAAGGGAAGTTCCTCTTTTACCGCTCCAACAGCACAAGATAATTTGCCCCTGTCTGCTGATTCCATTGCATTTCTGCATATTCCTGAGCTTGCCAGTTTGCTCCGCTCGGGGCAAGTGACTTCGAGACAGCTGACGGAAATGTACATCGCCAGGTTGCGTAAATTCGATCCAGCCTTGCATTGCATGATCACCCTACTGGAAGATCACGCTTTGGCTCAAGCCGATCGGGCTGATCAGGAACTTGCCGAAGGTAGAGATCGTGGTCTGTTGCATGGTATTCCTTATGGAATTAAAGATCTATTTTCCCTCCCAGGGTATCCGACCACTTGGGGAGCGGAGCCCTATCGCGATCAGATACTCGATGAGACGGCAACCGTCATTTCGAAATTTGAAGCGGCTGGAGCTGTCCTCGTGGCAAAACTGGTCTCAGGTGCCTTGGCCCGAGGAGATGTCTGGTTTGATGGCAGAACTCGCAATCCCTGGGACACACTGCAAGGTGCCAGTGGTTCATCAGCAGGATCGGGATCTGCCACTGCGGCTGGTTTAGTGGGCTTTTCGATCGGTACCGAGACATTGGGTTCGATCACGTCACCAAGCAACCGCAATGGAGTAACTGGTTTGAGACCTACCTATGGTCGAGTGAGCCGTTATGGATGCATGAGTTTGTCATGGTCCATGGATAAAGTTGGCCCCATTTGTCGTAGCGCGTCTGACTGCGCAATTGTATTCAATGCCATTCAGGGATTGGATCCCAAAGATCCAACGTTGATTGATGCACCCTTTATTTATCCAAGACAGAAGAAACCTCAAGAGATGCGTGTCGGCATTTTGCAGAAGGAGCTCAAGGAGGACACGACGGCTGCGAGTGATCATATTGAGGCAGCGTTGGCGCTTTTTGAGCAGGTAGGAATAGTGCCAGTTCCGATACGGTTGCCAGAGACGGTTGCAAGCGAGGCGTATGATATCATATTGCGTGCGGAAGCGGGCGCTTTTTTTGATGAG
>CAJQNM010000513.1 GCA_905479665.1 uncultured Saprospiraceae bacterium | reverse complement strand
TTCCCATGGCGGGTAGGAGCGGTTTGACTCTTCCATCCTCGAGATACGACACCCCGAATCCATTGGTCAACAGCCACACCTTGCCGCCCTTATCCACTTGTATATCTGTCACTGGACCAGTAGGGAGGCCATCGACTGTGCCCACTGAAACCCAAGTCTTTCCATTGTAATGATGCAGCCCGTCACGATCGGCAAACCATAATTCAGCACCCTTCCCATCGAGGCAGGAACAGCCACTTACCGCTGGTGTGTTTAATGGCTGAGCTATGAGATCCGATTGATCTACTTGCAGCAGACCTTTTTCACCGCAGATCAAAATGCTCGTAGTATCACGAATAAGCATGTCGTTGATCTGCCCCAAATCATGGTTTGCATTCGCCTGCCAACCTCTTTTTGTGCGGGTTAGTTTAAGTAGTCCCTCCTCACCACCCAACCAGATATCATCTCCTGAGGAAAGTAGACTATGAATGTATTTTGGTAGAGATAGGTTTGCTTCTGGACGACTAAATCGCCTACCGTCAAAAGTGACGACTCCTCCCCCTAGCGTGGCGATCCAGAGAAAACCTTGCTCATCTTGCGCCATGGCTGTGACGTGCATCGATGGGAGCCCATTCGCTCGATCGAAGTGCTGATAGGTTGAGATTTGCGCGGAAATGGGATCTGCGAGCAGGAGCCACCCGATAAGTACCAACAGATTTTTACCATTCATCGCTTAGGGACCAGTAAAGAATAGCTTCCCGATTTACACTGGTTCTTTTAAATTTATACTTCGTTATAAAAAATTCACATAGCCCCACTATGCTTATGTTTTATGCCTTGTCTAAATTAAAAATAACGTCGTCTAAATCAGAAACTTATTATTTGCTAGTCCCATAGATAGGACGAGCGACTGGCCGTGGATAGTATCCAGCAGATACGGTCTTACAATTTTGTGACCACGATATCTTTCCAGCGTACTTTTATACCTCCGCCTGAATGGATCTGTAAGGCGATCATCCCTTCTGCAGCGCCAATTTTTTCATCGTTGATTTCGACCATCATTACGTCATTTAACCAACTTGTGACCTGATCACCTTCGGCACGAATACGTAGCGTATTCCACTCCCCTTCTTTCAAGATTTTCTCCTTTTCTTCCTCAGGTTTGATCAGCCATCCGCGCCCGTACGACTCATAAATACCACCGGTATGATGCCCAGAAGGAGCTACTTCCACTTGCCAACCACTGATCTTGGTTCCCTCAATATCTGAGCGAATAAAAACCCCGCTATTCCCATCCGCCTCCTGCCTAAATTGCAGAGTAAGTTCAAAGTTCTTAAATTCTTGGTCTGTACCGAGATAGCCATATTCTCCATCGGGACCGCTTTCGCAAATCAACTCTCCGTCTTCTACATACCATTTTTCGGTACCGTAGTTGGTCCAACCACTCAGGTCTTCACCATTGAAAAGGCTTTCTTGTGCGCTCGCTCCCGTGGCGAAAAGAAATACACCAAGGATGAATGCTGTCGGGATGATTCTCTTACTATTTATCATAATTCAACTATTCTACTGTGAAAGTAAGGAAAGATCTGCTGGACTTTGACAAGATGCTCTAATAGAGGAAACAGAGAAGGGTTTGCACCCTCCCCTGTTTTGGAGTCCAACTGTTTTCATCTGTGCCCTTTGAAAGTAGACAGGGCATTGTCTATCCTTATAGCATATATCCAGCGCGTAGAGGTCTCTGACTTAGAACTTGTCTTTGCGGTGCTTTTTTTTTCGGCGTTTGGATTTTATATCGTTTCCGAGATCACTGATGTGACCGGTGATCACTTCAAATTTCTCCTCGACGATCTTGGCAATATTGCTGACATTTATGGGTTCTCCACGCATGGCCAAGAAATCCTTTGCTGTCTGCGCTTCAGGCATAAGGGCCCAAAGGATGAGGTAGGCCAAACCTCCACCTCCGAATCCGAAGAATGTGATCGCAAATGCGACACGCACCCACAGCGGATCTGGTATACCGAAGTAAGCTGCCAAGCCTGAGCAAACTCCACCAACAACCTTGTCGTCCATATCCCGATACAACTTCTTACCGGTTTTGTATTCTCGCTTCGGCTCTTCAAACCCTTCTTTGACAAAATCTTCTGGCATCCCCATAATATCTATTGCTTTTTCTACTTGATCCATAGTAACAATTTTCCGAGCTGATTGATTCTCTCTGAGTAACTCAGCCAGACGATTTTCAATATCGTCCATGATTTCATCGTAGCCCTCTGAATTCCGGAAGTGTTTTTCCAATTCCGTGAGATATCTACGCAAATGGGTATACGCTTCCTCGTCAATGGTCAGTGGAAATCCACCTAAATTAATGTCGCTCGTTTTATTCATGGTTGTGCGTTTTCATGGTTTTATTCACTACTTGTACCAGATGATCCCAGGCGCCTGTCAATTCGTCCAGAAACGAAGTCCCCTCCGAAGTAAGATGATAATATTTTCGCGGTGGGCCACTACTCGATTCTTTCCAATTGTAACCCAAGAGACCTGCATTCTTTAGCCTTGTAAGCAAAGGATACATCGTCCCCTCCACTACAATCAGTTCTTCCTGCTTCAGACTTTCAATGATGTCTGAAGGGTAAGCTTCTTTCTCAGAGATGATCCCGAGTATACAAAGCTCGAGAACACCTTTTCTCAGTTGTGCCTTGGTATTTTCGATTTTCATACTTCAAACATAAGACTAATTATAGTACTATGCAATACCAAGTACTAAAATAATACCTAATACTATATGGATGTGGTAGATTTATCGACGAAGGGAGCCTTTTCGCCGTTATTCCTGTTTATTATCGCCTGTCCTCTATTATCAGCCGTCCAGATTGGATCCGGGCCTGTTTATCGGCTGTCCGGATTGGATCCGGGCCTGTTTATCTCGGGTTCTGAATCAAATCTTCCTTAATTTGAAACGGAACTCCCCGCGCCTATCCTGCATTTCAAAATGCAACTTGTTGCGAGTGAGACGATCGATGTCACCAAAGAAGAAGAAATCCTCATTGGTCACGTAGTCATAAAAATTTGCTTCGAGATGAAAATCCAGGTCTGACACGTTGCCATCTTCTGACCAATATTCATCTTCCTCGAAGAGTAATATCCATGAACCACTGAAGGTTGCTCCCAGTGATGAGTCGTCATAAAACGCGGAAAAATCCGGGAGAAACTCAAGCACGTCTCCCGCGTATTCATCAGTGATGTCGCGTGCAAATAATCCGAAATCGCGTTTGTAGGTTACTTTTTCAATTTCCCAAACACCAATTAATTTGTCTTCACGTCTTATGATGGCTCTTTCTTTGGAGCAGCTTGAGATCAGTATAGCAACTAAAACAAATAACAGTATTTTTCTTTTCATACTCTACCCTTAATTTTGAGAAGATACAGCATCATGAAGGCCAGGACAAATTCAGAGACCTACTTAATGGTAGATTAACGAGTGTTAGGTTTGTCTTAAGGTTCCATACCGGAGTACTTATGAAAAGGCCTTTATCGCCGGTCCGGATTGGATCCGGACCTATGCACGGCTTTTTCTGCCGATCTGCCCAATGCTGCTGGCGAGGATCCTGCGATGGTTCTTTTTCGAAATACCCTTAGGGGCCAGTAAAGAATAACTTCCCGATTTACACTGGTTCTTTTGAACTTATACTTCGTTATAAAAAATTCACATAGCCCCACTATGCTTCTTTTTTATGCCTTGTCTAAATTAAAAATAACGTCGTCTAAAATCAGAAACTTACTATTTGCTGGTCCCCTAGTCAATCCTATCTTAAAGGGATGAAATTTCTTCTCACAATTTTTGGCTGCATTCTATGGATAGCTGGGGCAGCTCAAATGACCAGTACGGCAATAGAACAGGCAGCGCGGGCACAGCTGAATCCTTCTCTGCATAGCTTCATAGAATTTCTCTCCCTACCCAACGACGCCCACTACCCCGATGATCTGGAAAAAAATATTTCCTGGATTATCCCAAAATTTGAAGCGCTGCAATTTGAGGTAGAGCGCTTGCCTTCGGCAGGCATCGATCTGATCCTGGCCAGTCGTGCTGCTGAAAATGCAACCAAAACCGTCCTGATTTATTTGCAGGTCGATGGCCAGCCAGTAGACCCAACGAAGTGGGAGCAGGATGATCCCTTTGTGCCAGTTTTAAAGAAACCATCAGATGAGGGCTGGGAGCAAGCTCCACTAGAGAACTTAAATGATGAAATCGATCCGGAATGGAGAATTTTTGCGCGCTCGACTTCAGATGCAAAAGGACCGATAAGTGCGTTTCTGACTGCTCTGCAGATATGTGAGGAACAACAATGGACACCCAATTATAACCTCAAAATAATCATGGATTGTGAGGAAGAATTGGGCTCGCCCAACCTCCCTGATGCAGTGGTAAAATATCGCGAAAAACTCAAGGCAGATATGCTGATTATTTTCGACGGACCCAGGCACATCAGCAACGACCCCACCCTTACTTTTGGGGCTCGAGGCATTACCACTTTGAGGCTCACCACCTATGGCCCCCGAGTGCCACAACACAGCGGTCACTACGGAAACTATGCTCCGAATCCGGCCCTACATATGGCACAACTACTCGCCTCGATGAAGGACGATGATGGTCGGGTCACCATTCCAGGTTTTTACGCCGGCATCAATATTTCGGAGGACACGAGATCGATTTTGGCAGGAGTACCCGACGACGAGGCCGTTATAAAAAAAGCAATTGGTATTTCAAAACCGGATAAAGTGGGCGCCAACTATCAGGAAGCCATCCAATACCCCTCGCTCAATATCCGAGGTCTATTGTCCGGTTGGGTAGGAGCAAAAGCGCGCACGATCGTACCGCATGCGGCGACCGTAAACATAGACATCCGCACAGTGCTCGAATCTGATCCTGAGCGACTCGTCGGTTTGGTGAGACAACATATCCTTGATCAGGGCTTTCATATCTGCAAGCAAGAACCCACGGAGGAAGAACGAATGAATTTCTCCAGGTTGCTATCTATGGATCACCAAGTGGCCTACCAGGCTTTTCGAACGGACTTTAATTCTGCTGTGGGTGTTTGGCTCAATAAAGCACTCACTCGAACTTTTGATCAAACCCCCATACGCATCCGTACTTCGGGCGGATCCATTCCCATCTCTCCCTTTGTGCAAACATTGGGTATACCGGCCGTCACTGTTCCCACCGTAAATCGCGACAACAATCAACATAGTCCCAATGAAAATATTCGCATAGGAAATTATCTGGATGGCATCCGAACGTTTGTAGGGATATTGACGGAGCCCCTTTAAACATTATACAGCCACATCGAAAGCCATCATCCCTTATTGATGGTACTCGTCATCCTTCGAATGCCCCACATCAAAATGAGCAACGCACCCAAACCAAAAATCCACCATCCCCAATGACCCATTCCACTTGCGCCCAATGCGAGCGGATTGTTATTTCCAATCAAGATAAATCCACCCCAAAAT
>CAJQNM010000512.1 GCA_905479665.1 uncultured Saprospiraceae bacterium | reverse complement strand
TTGCATCACTACCCACTCACGTCTTCCTCGCTGATTTTCTTGTCCTTCATCGCTTCGATGAGTGAATGATCCATGGCGGTATGTGCCAAAGGAGTCGCATATTCATTGAGGTCGGCAAGGGCGGCCTCAATCTTATTCTTGTCACGAGATGCAATGGTCGCTTCGGCATGATCTGCCAGTTGGGTGAGCTTTAGCAATACGTCATCCTGGAAGATGGCTCGATTTTGCTCTACAAAGCGATGAGTAGACCGTATGATGTGGTATGCTTCGTTGATGGCTTCGCGCACTGCCTTCTCGGCAATGTCTTGCTGCGCATGTTGAAGCGAATCGATCAGCATTTGTGACATCTCTTCGTCAGAAATACTATAGGCACTCTGTATCTCCAAACTCTGTTTGGTGTCACTGCGTAGCTCTGTGGCATGCACTTGCAAGATGCCATCTGCATCCAGCAGAAATTTAATCTCAATTTTCGGGAGACCGGCTGGCATGGGCGGGATGTCAGTGAGAATAAACTGCCCCAACTTGCGATTGTCTTCTACCAGATCTCGCTCGCCCTGAAACACTGCTATCTTGAGATTTTTCTGACCATCGACGGAGGTGGTATAATTGCGAGCCACACTGCTGGGTACCTTCGAGTTGCGTGGCATGATCACATCCATGAGTCCTCCCACGGTCTCGATACCGAGTGATAGAGGTGTGACATCGAGGAGCAACACCCCCTTTTGGTTGCCGGCCAGTACATCGGCCTGTATGGCTGCTCCCAGGGCGACTACTTCATCGGGGTTCAGATCATCGAAGAGGTCTTTCTCAAAAAAATCGCGCACAGACTGCTTGACTAAAGGGACTCGGGTAGATCCACCTACCATGACAATGTGATCTATTTTCGAGATATCCAGTTTGGCATCCTGGAGGGCCTGCTGGCAAGAAGCAATGGTCTTTTGCACCAGTGGCAAAATGCGCCCTTCAAACACTTCTCTTGTGATGGATAAAGTGACACCTGCTAGATCCTGTGAAAAGTGATTGGCGGTTCCGAGTACCTTTTTAGCTTCCTCTGCCAGCAGGCGCAAGGTCTGCCCCTTGGCTTTGTCCGCGCTTAGATCGGCCGCAGTCCAGTTATTCTCTTCCATCCAGTAAGACAAAATGGCTTGGTCAAAATCATCGCCTCCGAGAAAGGTATCTCCATGTGTAGACAGTACCTCAAAGATACCGTCCTGCACAGATAGAATGGACACATCAAAAGTGCCTCCACCCAGATCATACACTGCGATAGTCTGGTCGCCCTCATGATTGAGACCGTATGCCAGACTTGCTGCGGTCGGTTCGTTTATGATCCGAAGGACATCGAGCCCCGCAAGTCTTCCAGCATCACGGGTGGCCTGGCGCTGCACATCATTAAAATAGGCGGGCACGGTGATCACAGCCTTGCTTACTTTGCGCTTCAGTTGACGTTCTACCCGCTCCTTGAGTTCGGAAAGAATAAGGCTTGAAAGTGTGATCGGATTGTGAAAATCGTCGCCTACTCTGACCTTCACGAGTTCCTCATCCGTCGTGTTCAGGATTTGATAGCTGAAAAAATGGCTGAGATGATCGATGTCATCATAGCTTTTGCCCATGAGGCGCTTGACTGAATATATGGTGCGCTCCGGCTGTTCCGTGAGCATGCGTTTCGCACGATCACCTACGATTGCTTCTCCTGTCTCTTCGTCAAAATATATGACGGAGGGCACAAGGGTGCGATTTCCACCTTGATCAGTCACCGCTGTAGGGACGCCATCTTTGATGTAGGTCACTAGACTGTGAGTGGTGCCCAAGTCGATCCCAACGATGACTTCTTCCTGGGCGATATTGCCCTCTTTCAGATTGATCGGTATGGTTGCCATTCTTAAGTTTTATACGTTACCTTGTCTTCTACGTCCATGAACAGATGCTCTGTTCGGATGTTTTGACACCAAGTACATTTGGCACAAGTGAATCGAAATATATTGTCTAACAAAGAGACTCGTCTCTTTCTGATTTTGGGGGGCTTTTTTGTCACCAGTGCGCTCATTGCAGAATTCATGGGTGTAAAGGTATTTTCTCTGGAGAGAACTCTGGGGCTTGAGCCGGTGAATCTCAGTTTCTTTGGCCAGCAGGCGCTCTCCTTCAATCTTACGGCAGGGGTGTTGCTTTGGCCTGCCGTGTTTGTTTTGACCGATGTGATCAATGAATATTTTGGCATGAAGGGAGTACGGATGCTCAGTAATATGACTATTGCCCTGATTATTTTTGCCTTTATTTCTCTTTATCTCGCGATTAATCTGGTACCGGCTGATTTTTGGCCCACCTCACACATTCCGCCCGATCTTAGTGCGCCGGAGAAAGCAGATCTTACGGCCAAGGTTGGAGATTATGACCATGCCTATCGCTTAGTATTCGGCCAAGGCATGTGGATCATCTTTGGTTCGCTGGTTGCATTCTTTATTGGGCAGGTGCTTGATGTATATATTTTTCACCGCATTAAACGAATCACTGGAGAAAAGAAGGTTTGGTTGCGTGCTACCGGTTCTACCCTGGGTAGTCAGTTGGTCGATTCATTTGTGGTCGGCTTTATTGCTTTTTATATCGGTGCGGGTTGGAGTTTGTCTCTTGTACTTGCCATCGGTTTGATGAACTATTCCTACAAGGTGTTCATGGCGGTGGTGCTTACTCCACTGATTTACCTGGCTCATTATTTCATCGACAGCTATTTGGGCGAAGAGGTAGCTACGCGGATGAAGAAGCAGGCCACGGGTTAGGTTTGAATGCGAAATGAGAAAGAATCGATGATGCCAGGGATTCCACTTCTGCTTTTGTTATTCCCTTTTTTTGGTACTGTATTGTATGGACAACAGAAAGTGTGCATCTCAATTGATGATGCCCCCAACACGTTTCTGTACCAGGAAGATAAATTTACGTCTCCATTCCTTTCACAATTGGACTCGCTCAAGATTCCGGCAACTATATTTATAAATGAGGGTCTCATTTATAAGACAGACTCGGTACAAAGAAATTTCGATCTCTTGGTCGAGTGGGTTCGCAGAGATCTATTCGAAATAGGAAACCACACATTCGCCCATTCGAGATATTCGGAAGTTGGGTTTGATGAATTTTCTGCCGACGTCAAGAAAGGAGATTATATCACCGCCGAGCTCTGTAAATACTATGATAAGCCACTTAATTACTTTCGGTTTCCCTACAATGATCTGGGCAGCGACTCCAGCGAGCATGCTAGGATTGAGCAATTCTTGCACACCCGGGACTACCAAACTGCGCCCTTTACGGTGGAAAGTTCGGACTGGATGTTCAATTACATTTATACCTACTATTTGGGAAATGGTGAGGTAGACAAGGCACAGGAAATTGGCGATGTCTACGTCTCAAAAACCATGGACCAATTTGCTTTCTTTGATTCTCTTTCTTTGGAGCTCTATGGCAGAGTTGCCAATCAGATCTATTTGTGCCATGACAACCGATTGAATGCCGATCACCTCCATAAAATTGTCGGCTTGCTAGCGGCACAGAACACCCAATTTGTCAGCATGAAAGAGGCTTTGTCCGATCCCATTTATGACCAGACCGACTTCTACGATAAAAAGTGGGGGGTATCCTGGTTTTATCGTTGGATGCCCATGCACGAAAACAGAATAAAATGGATGAGGCAGGAGCCTGACTTTTCTGCGATTGAGAATCTGTATTCTGAATTGGTGCGAAATTCATCAAATAGAGCGCAGGGATTTACAGCTACTCGTGTGGGCAGTGAGGAAGACTTGGTGACCAAACCTGAAGGAGGTATTTGTCTCATGGGAGGAGGGCGTGAAAGTGATGAAGCGATGCGCTGGTTTCTCAATCGGGCCAATGGTGGAGATATTTTAGTCTTGCGTGCAAGTGGGTCGGATGGATACAATGAGTATCTCTATCGCGAGCTAGGTGTATCGGTAAATTCAGTCGAAACGGTTGTGTTCCATGATTCTTTGGCCAGTCTGGATTCAAATATCCATCGCAAGATAGCTGCTGCTGAAGGCATTTGGTTTGCAGGTGGCGATCAATGGAACTACGTTTCCTATTGGAGAGATTCATCGATAGACAGCCTGATCAACCAGGCCATTAATGGCAGACACATTGTTGTGGGTGGCAATAGTGCAGGCATGGCTGTTCAAGGAGGATTTTATTTTGCGGCAGAGCATGGGACTATCACATCCAAAGAGGCTCTAGCTGATCCATTTGACGAAAGGATGACCATCGATTCAACCGCATTTCTGAAAAATAAATATTTGAGTTCAGTGATTACAGATACCCACTACACCAATCGTGATCGCAAGGGTAGGCATGTGGCATTTCTCTCGAGAATTTTGACAGACTATGGTGTTGCTGCGAGAGGAATCGGCTGTGATGAGCAGATTGCTGTCTGCATCGATGAGCTGGGGTCAGCGCAGGTGTTTGGCCCTGGGGCGGAGCTGGCTCATGCCTACTTTGTCCAGACTGATCTCGATGGAAAAGTTGCTCTTCCTGAGCTTTGCACTAAGGGTCAATCTTTGACCTGGCACAGAGCGAGAAAAGCCATGAAAGTCTATAAAGTTGCAGGAACCGAGCGAGGCTCTGGATCCTTTGATCTTCGCGACTGGCATTCAGCTCACGGTGGTGTCTGGCTAGATTGGTGGGTAAAGGACGGCGTGTTTTATGAGTCGCCTACCAAGGATTAATACCTCCAACTCTGCAAATCTGTCCCTTCTGGGGCATGCTTCTTCACATCTTCTTCTGCCCATTTTTTAATAAACATCGAGTGATAGCGCAAGCGACTGATGTGGTTGGGCTGACTGTGATCTCCGTTCCAGCAATGCTCGGCTCGATCGCCATAGTCGACTTCTCCGTCGTAGGCCGGCTCGGTGAGTTCATGCAACATGTCTTCGGCGAGGTAGACGGCATTGTTCAGATAATAATTATCCATGTCGCCGCAATAAAGATGGATTTTTCCAGCCCAGTCTTTGCCGTGCTTTGACCAATCTCGCTTCAAGATGTAAGCCAGGTCATAGTTCTCTTTCCAATGCTCGGCAACTTTTTTGTCTATGACTCCGGTTTTTTTATCCCAGATCCTTGCCGGGTACCCATCCGTTCCTAGTGGGCTGTAGACGGCCTCCCAGATATCCCACTGCTGCCCGGAGCGGCTTTTGCTGCCGATGGCTAGCTCACGCAAATTCATGCTGTGTAAGCTGGAGCTGACATTGCCCAAATGATCGCGAAAACCGGCTCTGGGAGTTTGCTTAAAATCACCTGGTAGAAAATACGCATTGTCGTCTTCGTACAGATCAACCAGGCAATAGGCGCGAAAATCGATCGGGTCTGGGCAGGCAGCATAACAGGTGCCATACTCCGTTGGGTACATCACCTGCACCGCAAGAGCTTCCCAGCCTCCGGTAGAGCCTCCGTACACAAAACGTGACCAGCCCTCACCGATACCCCTAAACTGCTCTTCGATGTAGGGGATAAGTTCATAGGTTAGCGCATCTCCATAGGGGCCCAGATTGGCGCTGTTTACAGCATAGCTGTCATCATAAAATGGGTTGGCATGCTGAATCGTCACCGCTATGACTCGCGGAAAATCTGGCCCGGTCCACTGCTGATAAAAGTCATATTGCTCTTCTTGCACAATCTTGTTGTATCCCTGAACATCAAAACGTGCGCTATATTCTGGCTCGAGGTCGGCATCGGGAGGAGTGGAGCGCCATCCCCCAAAGTCTGCAGGAAAATGACCATGCATGATGGCTAGCGGATATTTGGTGTCCGGATGTTCATCCCATCCATGGGGCAGCAGGACATGAGCCCCGAGATACATATCTCTCCCCCAAAAGTCGGAGAGTAATTCTGATCGTATGCGGATATGCTTTACATACTCACTGTCTTCTGGAGGGATCACTTCTGGTATGATCTGATCGGCAAAGATCTCAATCGAGTTATTGGAACTAGGGTCTATCCGGATCATTTTGGGAGTGCTGTAGAGGTTGCCTGGTTTGCGATTCCATTTCTGTCCCTCTCCCTTATCTGGTGGCAACAAAACCATATTGCCATCGCCCTTGTGAAAATACTCGTAGCGGTTTATTAAGACTTGTATCTGATAGTTTCCGGGTGGTATATCTTTCAGATTTTCAATGGGATAGCCATACGAATCTGAAGTAAAGATATAATCTGTAGCAGGGTGCCAATGCTCCACATCAGCACCAAAGATGAGTTGAGTCTTGGGCCCATCATTGATCTGAAAGCGAGGTTCGGCATCCATCTTTTTAGACAACATGATCAGGACTCTTCCTTGCAGCGTGTCTGTGTCTATGAGATCGGCGTCTACGCTGACCTGAAAGGTAGGTTGCGCAAAAAGGATCGAGTTGGAAAGAATGATCAAGATCGCGGGTAGCAGGTGAATTAGTTGCATTGTGAATGTTAGCTAGATTATCAGAAAAAGTACGAAATTGACGTTGTTTCTCAAGTCTCTTCCAGGAAGCTATTTTTCACTAAAAATTGACGAACGCATGATTCATCTAGCTACAACCCTTGATTTTAGCAATCCGTATGTCCTGATCATGGGAGCGTCGATGATCATTGTCATCTCTTATTTTTTCAACATCATAGCTGAGCGAACGAATGTTCCTTCTGTCTTGCTCTTGATCCTGATGGGTATAGTGATTAAGCTTTCGCTCGATCATTACGGAGTAGAGCAGGGAGACCTTATGGCTTCGCTGGCGCTATTGGGTATCGTCGGTTTGATAATGATCGTGCTTGAGGCGGCGCTCGACCTAGAACTTACAAAGGAGAAACTGCCACTTATCGGAAAGTCTCTGCTCATTGCATTGCTCTGCCTGCTGGCCTCGACCTTTGGGATCGCTTTGGTGATTCAGCAGTTCTTGCCCATGAACTTTACGGTGGCCATGCTTTATGCCACACCATTGTCGATCATGTCGAGTGCGATTATTATACCAAGTGTGAGTGGTTTGATCTTGACCAAGAAAGAATTCATGGTATACGAAGGCGCATTTTCTGACATCCTTGGGATCATGCTTTTTTATTTCATCATCAGTCTTTTGGAATTTGGTGGAGCGACAGCGAGCATACAATTTGCGGGGAGTCTAGTGATCACAATTGTAGTAGCCATCGTAGCTTCGTATGCATTGGTCTTTCTATTTAAAGACATCAAGGGCCACATTCGACTTTTTCTACTGATAGCTGTACTGCTTTTGCTGTACGCAGGAGGTAAATTGATGCATCTGTCACCCTTATTGATTATTCTGATTTTTGGTCTATCACTGGCAAATCATCGGCGTGCGTTCAAGATATTTCGCAACTCGCTCGTCGAAGAGGATGACGATCCGATCGAAAAGATTCAGAAGGAATTTCATCTGATTACGCTCGAAACTGCATTCGTTGTCCGCACTTTTTTCTTTGTTGTTTTTGGGATGACCATTGATCTAAATGCACTGCTGGATTGGGATGTATTCTTAATATCTGCAATTGTCCTACTTATCTTATTCGTGGTGCGATTCATTTTTCTACGCATGTTCTTAGGCAAAGAAATTTTGCCGGAGCTATGGATTGCTCCACGTGGATTAATTACCATCTTGCTCTTTTACGCCATTCCTACCATATACACTGATCCTGATTTCAGCAGTGGGATCTTACTTTATGTGATCATTATTTCAAGCTTGATCATGACCTTTGCACTCATAGGGGGTAAAGGCAAGGCTGTAGTCGAAGAAGAGGGCTCAGTGCATTGATCTGATTTATCTATACCTAAGGTTAGGTATCCGAGATCAAAAGAATGCGATTGTCAATTTTCGAGTGAGCTGTATCTTTAGGTCTCATTTACCATTCAGATGGCCGATCGTACTTTATGTGATTTGCAGGCAGGAGAAAGTGCCTGCA
>CAJQNM010000511.1 GCA_905479665.1 uncultured Saprospiraceae bacterium | reverse complement strand
AACAAGGCATTTTCTAATAATTTATACCTCTCACTCAATCAGCCATTATTTACTTACAACCGTCGACAAATGGCTTTAGACGAGTTAGAGCTCAGCTTTGAAAACGCCAATTTGGACTATGCGATCCAAAGATTGACCTTGGAAAAAACAATTACCAGTCAATATTTTGATGTGTACTTGGCTCAATTGAACTTGGATATTTCACAGGAAGAGTTGGAAAATACGTCCAGCAATTTCGAAATCGTCAAGATTAAGGTCGATGCTAGTTTATTGGCCAAAGAGGAATTATACCAAGCAGATTTAAATTTTGCCAATGCCCAGCTATCGATTCAGGACAATGAGCTTGCACTTGCTAATGCCGAAGAACTATTCAAACGGGAGATAGGGATGGATCTAGATACAGACATCCAGCTGGTCACAGAATTGGATGCCCAGGTAGTCCTTATTGATTTAGATAGAGCGATTGAATACGCCTTAGATTCTCGGTTAGAGCTAAGACAACGACGAATCCAAATTGAAAGATCATTTTTTGAGTTGGAACGAACCAAATCCATGAATGAATTTAGAGCCGATGTTCAATTGACCTTGGGGATCTTCGGTGACAACAGGGAACTTGGAGATATATATCAGTCTCCCACCAGCAACCCCAGCGTCGGAATTTCACTAAATCTACCTATCTGGGATTGGGGCGAACGCAATGAGCGGATTCAAGCCGTCGAGGTTTCTATGAAGAGCCAAAGGCTGGACCTGGAGCAAGACCAGCAACAGATCCAAATGGATATTCGCAGCGCCTATCGAAGTGTCCAGACGCAGATGCCTCGAATCGAAATTGCCAGGAAGAATGTAGAAAATGCAGAGCGTACCTACGACATCAATCTCGAAAGGTATCTCAATGGCGATTTGTCGGGCATCGATTTGAATCAGTTTCAAACGCAATTGTCTACCAAGAGAATAGAATTAGCCCGTTCATTGATCAACTATAAGACCCAATTGCTTGATCTGAAAATATTGACCTTGTATGACTGGGAGAAACAAGAACCTGTATCGTTGGCTTTGCGACGAGATTAATTATGGACATCTCTAAAAACCCTACTTTGGTTGATCACTTGTTCTTTTTCCCAGCTACTTCGTCTGCCTGCCGGCAAAGGCAGGTTACAAAATGCTCATTTAGCCCTGCTAAACTCTGCTTTTGGCGCCTCGTACCTGAAAAAGATTACGGCGCGATCATTCCAAACAGAGTTATCAGAGGTGCCCTGAAATATTTAAATACGAAAAACAAATAATTGTGAAAAGCAATATTTACCTACAAGTGCAGTATAAAGGAAACCGATCCCATAGGTCCAAAAATTTCATTTTTGCTGCACTAGCCATGATCTTGTTGACTTTCATGGCATGCGATCCGCCAGAAGAGGGGAGCCCAACCATTGATATTGCGGCACCTGTATCGGTTATTCAAATAAAAGCAGATCAGCTTTCACGCTTCAGTATCGCAACGGGCAACGCCATGGCCGACAAGGAAATGGAAATGGTGGCTAAGCTGGGTGGAGAATTTCATCTTAAAAACCATCCAGAATACAATCGTCCGTACAAGCTAGGTGATCGCGTGAAAGCAGGACAGCCATTCATGGAAATCAAGGACAAGGAGTATGTCAATTCCATTAGCCTTGCCTCAAAAAAGATGAATTTGGAGCTGGCCGAAAAGACCTTCCTCAAGCAGAAGTCGGTTTTTGAAAAGGGAGGTGTGACGGAGCGCGAACTCCAAAATGCTGAACTCGAAGTCACCAACGCAAAGAATGAGTTGGAGAATGCACAAATCAGATTGGAGAAAATGAAGATGGATATTCCCATATCTGGAGTAATCGTTGAGTTTCCACATTATACTCCCCATAGTGTTATCGAGCAAGGGGCTCCACTGGGTAAGATCATGAGCTATGCGAAGATGTATATCGATGTCAATTTGCCTGAGAATACGATGCAAGAAATTAAAAGGGGCCAGAGCGTCCAATTGACCAATTACAGCATACCAGATGACACACTTACGGGTAAAATCACTGAAATTTCTCCTGCGATAGATATCGAGACGCGGACCTATCTGGCGAAGGTCAGGTTCAGCAATCCGCGCCTATTGATTCGGCCAGGAATGTTTGTGAAAACCCTAATCAAAGTCAATCAGAAAGATGACATCATCATCATCCCGAAAGAAATCATCATCTCTGACCAGAAAGGCAAGCGGGTATTTGTTGTGAAAGAGAATACGGCATTCGAGCGGATCATAGAAACGGGAATTGAGAATGATGATATGATCGAAGTGCTTAGTGGTCTGGAAGAAAACGAGCGGTTGGTGGTAAAGGGTTTTGAAACACTCCGAGACAAATCCAAAGTGAAAGTACTGAAATGAAGAAGTTAACTCGATTTGCCGTTGAGTATCCAGTAACCATCTTGATGGCGATTTTGGGTATTTGTATTCTGGGATACATTTCGTATACCCGCTTGGGAGTTGACTTATTGCCTGATCTAAACGCGCCGCGTCTTTTTGTTGAAATTACTGCTGGAGAAAAGACTCCAGAGGAAATCGAGAAGCAATATATCGAGCAAATCGAGGCCTTAACCATGAGGCAGCAAGGGGTCACTCAAGTTTCCTCCCTAATTCGGATTGGTTCGGCGCAGCTGACCATAGAATATAGTTGGGATAAAGACATGGACGAGGCTTTTCTCGATTTACAGAAATCCCTTAATGATTTTAACCAAAGTGGAGAAATAGAGCGAATTGGTGTAACACAATACGACCCCAATAGTGCTCCGATTATGCTGATCGGAATTAGTCATTCTGAGATTAGTGATCTGAACGAACTCCGAAAGGTTGCAGAAAACTACCTCAGTAATGAATTGGTTCGCTTGGAAGGTGTGGCACAGGTTTCCCTTTCTGGTGAGCTTGAGCAGGAAGTCGTGATCACACCGGTTCCTTATAAAATGCAATCCTTCCAAATAACCATGGAAGCAATCGCTCAGAAGATCCAAAGTTACAACCAGAATATCTCAGGTGGCACCGTTGAGGAGTTTGGTTTGAATTATACGGTAAAGGGTATCGGGATGTTGGAAACGGAAGAAGATTTTAATCAACTGATCGTTGGGTATAAGGAAGGGGAAACCGAAACCGACCCTGCTCAAAGTACGAGTCCTACCCAAAGGTCCCCCATCTATTTGAAAGATGTTGCTGCGACTACATTCACCAATAAGGATCCTACAAATATTGTTCGGGTGAATGGTCGTCGCTGCATCGGACTGTCCATTTACAAAGAAAATAAATTTAATACGGTAAAGGCGGTAGAGGAAGTATCGGCAGAACTAGATGCCATTCGCAATGCCTTGCCTGGATATCGATTCGAAGTGATTTCTAATCAAGGAACCTTCATCAGAAGTGCAATAGATGAAGTGAAGGAAACCGCTTTGATAGGAATCGGATTGGCCGTGATCGTTTTGTTTTTCTTTTTACATCGATTTGGCACCACTTTAATTATCAGCATTGCCATCCCGATTTCCATTATGGCGACGTTTACTTTGATGTATTTCAATGGGCTTACCATTAACATCATGACCTTAGGCGGATTGGCTTTAGGAGCAGGGATGTTAGTAGACAATGCGATAGTCGTCCTTGAGAATATTTTTAGAAACCATGAATCTGGGGCGGATGCTAAAACGGCAGCCATCCGTGGAACCGCTGAAGTAGGTGGAGCGATCACCGCATCTACATTGACGACCATTATCGTTTTTCTACCGGTGATTTATTTACAGGATGCGGCTGGAGAATTGTTTAAAGATCAAGCCTGGACTGTGGCTTTCTCTTTATTATCGTCTCTGTTCGTCGCCATATTTGTGATACCCATGGTGTATCATCGATTTTACCGAAAGCGCTCCTTGCCAGCAAAATCGAAATCTGTACAACTCACAAGATATGGTAGCGTTCTAAGGAGCCTTTTGAGATTTCGATGGCTCGTTATTGTACTGGCTGCCTTGTTGGTCGCTTTCGCAGTGAGTGTTTATCCTACGATTGGTTCGGAGTTTATGCCCAGTGCGACGACCAATAAATTCAAGTTGGATGTGGAAATGCCGGAGGGAACGGTCCTTGCGAGAACGGCAGCGACCGTAAGTAGTGTGGAAGAAATCATTCAGGAAGGATTAGGGGATGATCTTAAATTTGTTTACAGCCATATAGGCCCTAAGACAGATCCGGGAGGAGGGCAAGCAACCATTTTTCAAGGAGAACACACCGGCACCATTGAGGTCGCTTTGATAGATAGTACCCGCCTGGGAACGCATAAAGTTATTGCCGCACTTGATGAAGCCATGAGTGGAATTCCAGGGGTCAAGTTTTCTTTTTCACCTGAGGTATCTTCGCTGAGTAGTATTCTTCGTGTAGAAGAATCACCGCTTACGGTTGAGGTAAAGGGAGATGAATTAGAAACCATCGAAGCATTGACCCAATCGGCTATGGAAAGAATGGCCACGATACCAGAATTGTTGAATCTTCGGACCTCTATCGAACAAGGTGCACCAGAAGTGGAAGTTCTTTTCGACCGATTTAAATTGGGCCTTTATGACTTGGATATGAATGATGTGGTTTCCCAAATACAGGGTCAATTAAAAGGGAAGGATATTGGCCGACTAGAACAGTCTGGCGAAATGATCGATATAAAACTCCAGTTACCCCAACAAGGCATCAAGGCATTTGAAAGCCTGCCAATCAAGGGGGGAAATAAATTATATCGGCTGGATGAGATTGCCACCTTAAAAACATCAACCGCTGCTCGTGAAATTCATCGTCGTAACCAAAATCGTATTGGGAAAGTCTATGCACAGGTAGACGACTCGGAGCCTTTGGAGTTTCTCGCTCAGAAGACCAGAGAGCAATTAAGTGGCATCGACCTTCCACCTAATTATAGCATTACCGTGGTAGGTGACGAGGCTCGACGACAAGAATCTTTGAAGAGTTTGACCTTCTCGCTGATCCTCTCAATCATTTTGGTCTACATGGTGATGGCATCGCAATTCGAATCCTTGGTACACCCCTTTACCATATTATTGACTATTCCTTTGGCAGTTGTAGGTACGATTGCCACCTTTCATTGGCTGCAAATGCCACTCAATATTATGGCCATCATCGGGATCATCATGTTGGTCGGTATTGCGGTCAATGACGCTATTATTCTCGTGGATCGAATAAATCAATTGAAGAGGGGAGGCCTTGGTCGCTATGATGCCATCGTTCAGGCCGGACAACAACGGATACGCCCCATCTTAATGACGAGTTTAACAACCGTATTGGCCCTACTGCCACTGACTTTTGGTTTTGGGGAGAGTGCTTCTTTACGGGCACCCATGGCATGGGCAGTGGTTGGTGGATTGGTTACGTCTACCTTGCTGACTCTAGTGGTCATCCCGTGTGTATATGCAGTGATTGATTTTGGAGGAAACGAAGCGGAAGCATGACATCGCTGATCCAAAGGAAGGTAACCATCTGCATGATCTTCATAGGTCTGAGTTTGTTGGGATATATTTCCTACAATCGCTTGCAAGTAGAATTGATACCCAACGCGGAGTTGCCCATGCTGTTTGTGCAAATAGCTGCTGCTTCTGCAGTGAGTCCACAATACCTAGAGCAACAAGGCGTCATTCCAGTGGAGGGCGCGATTGGGACTTTGGAAGGAGTAGAAGAGATTGACAGTAGGATTGGGGATAATCGGGCTTTTATTCAGGTAAGCTTCAAGGAGGGAGTCCGGATCAAATATGTTTTTCTAAAACTTCAGCAGAAAATTGATGCAGTAAAGGCACAGTTACCTGCTGACTTGTTCGTGAATGTATCCAAGATAGACCTGCAACAATTGAGTAATCAATTTTTGGAATTGCAGGTACGAGGTAGTGGTGGCACCGATCGTTTGCGTACGATTGCCGAGCAAGAAATACGTCCTGCCTTTGAAAATCTAGATGGAATTGCATCGATCAGTGCATTCGGTGGGCGACAAAAGAACCTGGAGATTCTGCTTGACAAACCAGCCTGCGAACCACATAACATTACCCTAGAAACCGTACGTTCGCGGCTAAGCCAAAATTCGGGTAGCCGCACCTTAGCGGGCTATTTGTATGAGGGCAAACGCAGGTATTTTATTCGAACAGCCTCAGAATATACCGCGCTAAAAGACATTGAAAATATTGTCATGGCGCCTGGACCGATCTTATTGAGAGATGTGGCGAAGGTATCTTTTGGGGTGGATGAAGGGACGTCCATCAGTCGTGTAAATGGAAAGGATGCGATTTCTATGACTGCAACCAAGGCCTCTCAAGCCAATATCATTGATCTTTCGCATCGTTGCCAGGAATTGATCCTCGAACTGAATGAGCAACTCCGGCCCAAAGATGTCCAAGTCGTTATACAGCAGAATCGTGCTGACGAGATGGAGAACAACATTAACCAAATCATCAACTTGTCACTGCTCGGAGGCTTCTTGGCTATTTTGGTCCTGTGGGTATTTCTAAAAGACGTTCGGTTAATTTCAATTATAGCTGTTTCGATTCCTGTATCGGTTCTGTCTGCCTTTAATTGGTTTTATGCAGCAGATATCAGTGTCAACAGTCTCACCTTGATTGGGATGGCCTTGGCGGTGGGCATGTTGCTGGATAATAGCATCGTTGTCCTTGAAAATATCTATCGATTGGTTTCGGAAGGACGTTCTACCAAGGAGGCAGTGACCAAGGGAATGACCGGTGTCGCCAAAGCGATTTTGGCCGCTACGCTAACCACGATAACCGTTTTTATTCCGTTCATATTTTTTGGCAACTACCTGCTGAATATTATTGGTAAGAATATCGGCGTGTCTATTATTTCCACCTTGCTGATGTCTTTATTGGTGGCTCTTTTGTTGATCCCCGTTCTAGCTGCTTTGGTCTTGGGACAAAAGCCCAAGCGACGGACTTCCGTTTTTAATTTGACCAAAGTAAAAACAAGGACGGAAAGGATCTATATGGTTTTATTGAAAAGCAGTTTGCGTAATCCTGCAAGAATAATTATTGGGGGGCTGCTGTTGTTTTTTGTAACCACTTTTGCAGTATTGGCTTTAAATATTAATGTCTTAGAAGAAGTCGAGACGGATCAGATTGATGTTTTTGTCACGATGACCAAAGGAAGCACGTTGGAAAATACAGATAAGGTCGTGCTTGAAGTTGAATCCAAGTTGGCCGATTTGGAGGAAAAGGAGGATGTCAGTAGTCGGATCAGGGAGGAGGATGCAGTGGTAAGTCTCAAACTGAAGGAAGACTTTAAAGATATTAGTGGCCGATCTTTTAATGAAATTAAGGCACAAATCGAAGAACGCATGCGCCGGATTGGTGGCGCTACGATTAGTTTAACGGCAGGAAGCAGTAGTGGCGAGGGGGGAGGTCAAGATCTTGGAGGCATGGGTGCCATGGGAGCACTAATGGGTTTTGGAAACAATCAGGAGCGGATTGTTATTAAGGGAGAAGATTATGCAGTATTGCAGAGGGTAGGGCAGGACCTACTGTATTATGTTCAAAACCTGAGTGAAACGCGCAATGCCAGTTTGAGCACCAGAGGCAGCCGCCCCGAGGCACTATTGGCCTTTGATGCTTTGGCAATGGCCAGAAATGACATGGTGCCTGAGAATATTGTAGTGGCCTTAAGAGATTTTGGCCAAGAGTCACCAGCAGAGGCCAGCTTTAAATATGGGAATGAAGATTATGATATCCTGATTAGAGAAAGCGAGACCCAGGAAACAGGTTTCCAAACTAAATCTATGAATGATTTAAGGGAACTGGAGGTGAGAGATCAGCTAGGTAGGATTCATAAAATGAAGAATATTTCTGCGATCAGAACGGCGCAGGGTTCTGACGATATTAGACGGATTAATCAGCAGAAACAAGTTGAACTTAATTATGCGCCTTCCAGACAAGCGGAGCAATCTAAAGAATTGCTCGATGCATACAAGGAAAATATTGGCCGCTTAATTGCTGGTTATTCACTTCCTCCGGGCGTGGCCATCGAATTGGTTGATGCACAGGATCAACTCAAAGACTTTAAACCGTTAGTGGGTGCTGCCATCTTGCTTATTTTTATCATTCTCGCTTCGGTTTTTGAATCGCTTTCCGCTCCCTTTGTTTTAGGATTTTCTGTTCCCTTGGCTGCGACGGGTGCTCTGCTAGGATTAGCGATCACTGGTAATAGTTTGATGAACGCCAATGTACTCACTGGCTTTCTGATCTTACTCGGTGTCATTGTCAATAATGGCATCATCATGATTGACTACGTCAATGCATTGCGCCGGACGGGATATAGAAAGACTCGGGCATTGATGACTGCTGGCCTACATCGATTACGACCAATACTTATTACGGCCATTACCACGATCGTTGCCATGATTCCACTGGCCTTAGGTTCGGCAGAATATGTGGGTGTCATCGGCGCACCTTTTGCCATTACCGTTATTGGCGGGCTGGCCTTGGGTACGGCGCTGACCTTGATTATGATACCAACGGTTTACCT